>DATNPS010000302.1:0-17593 GCA_036703095.1 Crinalium sp.
GTGCAGGGGTGGAACCCCTGCACCCCGTCCTAACCCGAACGAATACAGCTATACAACAGCATCCTGGCATTGCAGTATTATCCTGTAACCGCTCCAAAACCACCTACAAACCGATGCCCAATCAAGTTGAAGTATATTCAAGCAACAGCACCTCGTACTAAGATCACGGTGCAATTGGAATGGCGTGCGATCTCTTCTGGCACGTTACCACTAATCACCTGACGCAACAGGCGATCGCGACTGGCTCCAACCATAATCACATCACTGCGATCGCGCTTGGAATACTCGATGACCGCTGCCGATACGGAACTGGCAGAAACAGGCGCAATCTTGACGTCTCCGTGCAAATGATGTTCTAGAAAATGGGCTGTTTTTTCTAATAGCGCTGTATCTGGTAACTGTTCGGGTTGAAAGACCTGACAAAGTTTGACTTCTGGCATTCTACTGAGCGAAGTTAAGGCGGGTAAAAGCTGAATCGCTTCCTGTGCATTGGGGCCACCCGCCATTGGTATTAGCCAGCGATCGAAGCGCATTTGATCGGGCAATTTGGCGAGCACGACTTCGCAGGGAGCTTGCCGAATCACGGTATCCACCACGTTACTAAACACACGTCCAGGTGTAGTCGTGCCGCCTTTCCATCCCATCAATACTAGATCAATATGGCGTTCTTTAATCGTCTCTAGAAGCGCTCCGGAAACAGTGTGTGCCACTCGAATTTGTGTGTGCACAGGAACTCGCCACGCTTGTCCTAGCGACACGGCCTGCTGCAATAGTTGCTGACTTGCTTTAGTTCGAACAACGGCTTCCGATGGTATCTGATTCGGTGGAACAACAATCACTTGCAAACACTCAATATCATAATGCCGATCGTGTGCAATGGCGATCGCCATTCTCAGCAGGGCCGATGTGGTTTTGGGATTGCTAATGGGAACCAGCAATCGACCGCGTTCCGTCTGTGGTGCGCGTGTTTGATACACCACGTAAGATGGATCGGATTTGGGTGCAGGTTGTTCCGAACTCCCATTCAAATGCTCAGCTTCAATGCGAATAATATCACTGCGAGTAATAATGCCAATGAGTTTATGACCTTCAGTGACGGGAAGCGCACTTAAGCGATAGTAATTCAGCAAATGCAACACATGAGCCAGTGTGTCTTGCGGTCGAACCGTCACCAGATCAGGCGTCATGATCTGAGCTACCGTGATCGTCTGATCTGGGCGTCGCTGCGTCCATTCCGCTAAATCTTTTTGAGTGACAATTCCCACCAATTTTCCGTTTTCAAGCACTGGGAAATGACGATGCGTTGAGTGAGAGAACGCTTGGATAGTTTCATCTAAACTCATTTGGCTAGACAACGTTTCGACTTTGGACTGCATCACCTCAGCCGCTGTAAAGCTTGACCAAAGGCGATCGCCATCCACCGTTTTTTCTAAATGAATGCCTTTCCAAGCCAACAGGCGATCGTATAGCGATCCAGTAGCTACTTTATCGGCGACCAGATACGCCACAACCGATACAATCATTAAGGGCAACACTAGATTGAAATCGGTTGTCATTTCAAACACGATAATGACGGCTGTGATCGGCACTCTGGCGACCGCACAGAAAAAGGCTGCCATGCCAACATGAGCATAAGTTGTCACCGTTCCCAATCCCAGCAGGGCATGTTCAAACGTTCCGACGAGATACCCTAAGGCTGCTCCTAGCATTAAGCTGGGAACCAGTAAGCCTCCTGGCGCACCTGAACCGTAGGTTAAAAGGATGAGGAAGAATTGAACGACAAAGGCGATCGCCACAAATTGCCAGTTTGCATCTCCGGTGAGCAGCATCTCACGCAAACCAGCATTATCTCGAAAGTCTGGTAACGCGACCAAGGCAAGCCCTGCTGCTAATCCAGCTAACCCGACCCGCCAGGGCAAGCCAATTTTGGGAAAACGACGATAGAGATTTAGACTGGTTAAAATTCCTCGGTTGAACAGCACACCCAAAAGTCCGGCCATGCAACCTAATAACAGGTAAAACGGAATTTCTTGAGCCGAAAAGCTAGTATTGGGTACCGCTAATTGAAGATTGAGCAATAGGCTATGGGAACCATATACGCGAGACACAATAGCGGCAATAAAAGATGCCAGAATTGCTGTTCCTAGCGTAATACCCGAAACATCTTGCAGTAACTCTTCAACGACAAACAGCACACCCGCGATCGGAGCATTAAACGCTGCTGCTAACCCAGCTCCTGCTCCGGCTGCTAGCAATTGCCGACGATGATCGGGAGAGGTGGGAAACCAACGGCTGAGCTGTGCCGCCAGTGCCGCTCCAATTTGCACCGTCGGGCCTTCTCGCCCCAACGGCATTCCAGACCCTAAGACTAAAATGGAGCCAATTAATTTAACGATCGCAATTCGTAAATCAAGCGGCATCGGCACTCGCGCCAATACCGCTTTGACTTCAGACATGCCGCTTCCAGCCGCCGCTGGAGCAAAATAGCTAACGATCCAGCCAGCTAGCAGTCCTCCTAGCAAACCAAATGCGGGTAACAGGATATAAATTGGCAACACATGCGAGAGGTGCTGCCGCCAGCCGCCAAGCCAACTGACTCCCTGTCCCAGCCCAACCGCTGCTAAGCCGGATGCCAAGCCGATGATACAAGCTTCTGCGATCGCTAATCGTTTAGACGGCAGTAGTTGCCGCAAGAACCAAGATCTGATCCATTTTCCCTGAGAAACCATCCCAGCTACAAGACGCACACTCTAAACCTTGCTCGTTGTGATCAAAGAAACTTAATTTCCAGGTTTACATTTAAAAATGAAAATCGTATGAAATTCAGTTCGCTCTAGTGATAGAACTGCGCCTTCCTTCGGTAGAGAGACGCTGCGATCGTTTGAAATCTTTACATTGAGCTACCAGAAACAGTTTGCACTGATAAACACAAACTAAACACAATTGACGGCAGGTGACTCATGACCTCTGGTACGCAACTTTGGCTTTGGATTGGCTTTATTGGCATGGTAATCGGTTCGGTTATTTTTGGCTTAAAAGCTGCTGCCCAACGCCGCAAAGAAGGCATGGAATATGCCTTGGTGAGTTTCTTTATTACGCTCTGGGCCGCTGCAATGTATCTGAGCATGGCTTTAGGCGAAACCGTTTTATTTGACTTTAAAGGACAACAAACGCTGTTCTGGGGACGCTATGTGGATTGGATAATCACCACTCCCCTGTTGCTGATGGATTTAGGAACCATCGCAGGTGCTCGCCCCAAACTGGTGGCAGGGGTTATGGCTGCCGATGTTTTTATGATTATCACTGGGGCGATCGCAACGCTAGAAAGTTCTCCCAACAATTACCTCTGGTACATCATTAGCTGCGGTGCGTTCCTGGCCATTTTAGGGGCATTGTTCACCGAATTTGCAGCTACGGCTCGCCATCGCAACGGCAAAATTAATCGACTTTTTCTGGGACTCCGCAATATTTTAGTTGTGTTGTGGTTTGTCTATCCGATCGTCTGGATCTTGGGTGCAGAAGGATTTCGCGTGTTGAGTACAGAGGTGGAAACGGCTTGCTATGCTATTCTCGACCTGTGCGCTAAAGTTGGGTACGGCTTTGTCCTAACGTCTACCAGCCAGGATGTGTTAGCGCTAGCCAGCAACAGCGATCGCATTATCGAAACGGCTCATGCTTACATGGAGGAACCTGTTTCTCGCCGTTAAAGCTCATTAACAAATTATAGCGGTTCTCACTTGGGTAAGCTACAGGTGTTTGTTTGGGAGCCGCGCTCCGCGCGGCTCCCAAACAAACCATTGGGTTTTAAGCGATTGAAAATCGCTATAAAACTTTAGTTTTAATTTTTGCAAGCGCGGTTCTGCTGCGCTTGCAAAAATTAAGTTTCGGGGTTGATTAAAAAATTTGTAATCCGAAGCTATTAACCTGACAACTTTAGAGCGTATCCAGGGAAAGACGTACCGTAAAGGTGCTACCTTTTCCCACCTGGCTCTGGACGTGAATGCTGCCCTCATGTGCTTGCACAATGGCCTGCGCGATCGCCAATCCCAGCCCTGCGCCTCCCGTATCACGCGATCGATCGGCCTGAACTCGATAAAAGCGATCGAAAATATGACGCTGTGCGTCGGGAGAAATTCCAATTCCAGTGTCGTGCACCTGAATGATCGCGTAACTTTCGCTCCTGTTCAGCGATACCCGCACACAGCCTCCCGCTGGTGTTGCTTGAATGGCATTGTCAATCAAGTTACTAACGAGTCGATAGAGCTGATCTTCATGACCCAATACGGCGATGGGTTCTGTAACTTGAATGTCAGCCGATAGGGTAACTTGAGCGGCGATCGCCAGAGAAGCTAGTTCTTCCACCAGATCATTCACCAGATCGTTCAGACAGCAGAAGGTTTGTTGTGGGGTATCTTGTCGTTCCAAGCGAGTCAGCAGCAGCAAATCGCGCACCAGTTGAGATAATCGCAAATTTTGCCGCTTTAGCGTCGGTAACACCGATGATTCTACGGGAGAGCCTACTTGAGGTTGCAGCAAAGCCGCCTCAATCGTGGACTGCATGGCCGCTAACGGAGTCCGCAATTCGTGAGCCGCATCGGCGGTGAATTGGCGCATTTGTTCATAAGAACGATAAATCGGTCGCATTGCCAATCCTGCCAACCACCAGCTTGACCATCCCACCAGCACAAGGGCCACTGGATATCCCAACAGCAGTGTTAATCGTAAGGCAGCAAGATGTTGATCCAGATCGGCAAGCGATCGCCCTACTTGCAAATAGCCCCATGACTGGTTTTGAGACTGAAGCGGCATCGAGATTTGGCGATATCGTTTGCCGGAGGGTGTTGTTCGAATTCGCCAGCGTGGGGAGTCGGCAGTGAGTGGTAATTGATCGAGCGGTAATCCAGCGATCGCGATCGGCGTATTGGGCAACCGCGATAGCCGCAGGTAGTAGCTCACAGGCGTCACCGCTCCAGAAATTTGCTGCTTTACTGCTGTTTGTTGCGTGATGCAATTTGCCTGAGTTTGGCATAACTCCAGGGAGAGCTGTTGCGCCAGTTGCCGCAGTTGTCCCGGATGTTGCAGTGTGGGTTCAATACTGTCATGAATGGCATTAGCGACCGACTCCAAGCCTTGATCGATCGTATCTCGATACGCATGAGCCACGACTTGATACACGCCCAATCCACACAATCCGAGAATGCAACCCATCACTCCCGCATACCAACCCGCGAGGTGCAGACGAGTTTGGTGAAACAGATGACTCTGATGCATATTGGCTAAATCTAACTCGCATTGAGACGATAACCAACTCCATAGATATTTTCAATCAGCGGAGCGCTGTTATCATCGCCTAGCTTGCGCCGCAACAGCCGCACCTGGGCCGCGACCACATTGCTGATCGGTTCCTCGCCAATCTCCCAAAGCTGAGTCAAAATTTGGTCACGCGTAAGAATTTGGTTGGGATGCTGCATGAAATATTCCAACAGTTGAAATTCTTTCGTGGTGAGGGCGATGATTTGTGGTTCGCCATCTGGCCGCTTACGCGTTACGGCATGAGTGGCATAGTCTAACGAGAGTGGCCCGATCTGGAACTGTCGCGGCTGAAAGTGAGGTGCTCTGCGCTGTAAGGCTCGCAATCGGGCCAGCAGTTCGGGCATTCCAAACGGTTTAATCAGGTAATCATCGGCTCCGCTATCCAATCCGATAATTTTTTCCTCCATCCGATCTTTTGCCGTCAGCATCAGCACAGGTAAAGGACTATTTTGCTTGCGCAGCCGTTTACATAATTCAATGCCAGACAGCCCTGGCAGCATCCAGTCAAACACCGCCAGCGTATACTGCATCCAGTTATCTTCCAGGTAGCTCCATGCCTGGTTGCCATCTAAAAACCAGTCTACAATGTACGCTTGATGCGTCAGGGCTTGCTTTACAGCAACTCCCAAGTCCGGTTCATCTTCGACCAATATCAATCGCACAGCATCGCTTCCACAGTATTGTTTCCACAGTATTGCTTCTACGGTATGAAATAGCATCAACTCATAATTAAACCATCCTGCACTCGAACAATGCGCTGAGTTTGACTAGCTACTTCTAAATCATGTGTCACAAGTACAATTGTAATACCCTGTTGATTCAGTTCAGACAACAACGTCATTACATCTTTGGATGTTTCAGTGTCTAATGCACCTGTCGGTTCATCCGCTAATACCAAGGTGGGTCGGTTGACTAACGCACGAGCGATCGCCACTCGCTGCTGTTGTCCTCCGGAAAGCTGATTAGGACGATTGAATAGGCGATCGCCCAATCCTACTCGCGCTAACGCCTGCATCGCATATTGACGACGTTTTTGTTTAGGAACATTCGCATAGACCATCGGCAGCATGACATTCTCTAATGCTGTCGATCGCGATAATAAGTTGAATTGTTGAAATACAAACCCAATTCGCTGATTCCGCAGATACGCTAATTCATCCTTGCCAAACGTCGTTAAATTTCTACCTTCAAAAACATAATGGCCGTTCGTTGGATGGTCGAGACAGCCCATGATGTTCATCAATGTTGATTTCCCCGAACCGGATGCGCCCATAATGGCGACATATTCTCCCTGCTCAATGGTTAAATCAATTTGCTTCAGAACCGATATCGCCATGTCTCCCTGACGATACTGTTTAGTAATTCCCTGCATCCAGATCATTGCTACCATGCTGCCATCACTCACTGCGTAATGCTGTAATCGGATCTAAACGCGCTGCACTTCGAGCTGGAACGACGCCAGCCAGCAGACCAACGGCAAAGGATAAACCAACGCCACCCACAACTGACCAGATTGATATCACAAATGGAAATTTAAATATCATGGCGGCACCAAACGCGATCGCCATTCCCAGTGCCATTCCCATTCCGCCCCCTGCGCTCGAAATCACAATGGATTCTGTTAAAAACTGATTTAAGATCGCGGAATCCGTCGCTCCAATGGCTTTCCGGATGCCAATTTCACGGGTTCGCTCGACGACAGACACCAGCATTATATTCGCGATACCAATTCCTCCTACGACTAAGGAAATGCTGGCGATCGCGACGACCATCACCGTCAGCAAATTCACAACGCTGGTAAATGTATTCACAATATCCGTTTGATTTCTAATACTAAAGTCATCGGATTGAGTAGGAGAAAGATTATGACGCGATCGCAGTAAATTGGTAACTTGAAATTCAACCAGTTTTAACTGATCAGAGTTTTTAGCTTTTACATAAATTCCATTTACAGCGACTCCATTAAGCGAGTTATTTCCGACCAAGCGAGACGACATATTGGAGAGCGGAATAAACACCTGATCATCTCGATCAATTGAACCCTCTGAACCCTTTGGCTCAAATACACCGATCACTTCATAGCTATTGCTTTGAATGCGAATCTGCTGGCCGATCGGCTGTTCATGATACCCAAATAGTTTAGTTCGCACGGTCGAGCCTAAAATGGCAACGGGAGCCGCCGTATCTAATTCCTTTTGTGTGAAAAATCTGCCCTGCGTTAACTGCGTATTGCGAGCAACCGGATAGTTAATATCTATCCCTACAATATTGGTCGAATGGTTCAGCGTCTCATAAACAGCTTGACCGGGACGCTGAAGATAGGCTGAGGTGAGTTCTACAACGGTCGCCTGCTCCTGAATCGCTTTTGCATCTTCCCAGGTTAGCGTTGAACTAGATCCCATCCCCTGACTGATGCCTCCCGCTTTGGCCGTACCTGCAAAGACCTGGAGCACATTGGTTCCAAGCGCTTGAATCTGCTGTTCCGTTGCTTTTTGCACGCCTTGCCCAACCGAGCTAATCGCAATCACAGATGCAATCCCAATGATCACACCTAACATGGTTAATCCAGTGCGCAGTTTGCTGCTCCATAGGGCGGCGATCGCCATTGATAAAATTTCGATCGCGGATACAGAATAACTCGAATGATTGACGATCCGTTTTTGCATTAAAGAGACTGTCACAAATCAGCACCTCTGAACGACTGAAGTTACTTGGTAAACTACTGGGGAGGTGTCGCAGGCGGAGCACCCATCGGTGCGCCTCCCAGAAAACTTCCTGCTGAAGCACTTCCGGGCAGTGAAGGTAACGACAGGCCCGATTGCGATTCTGAATCGGGTGGAGGAGCGATCAAGACCTGTTCAGTGCCGTTTAAGCCAGCTTTCACCTCAGTTCGATTATCCACCGTTGCGCCAGTCGTAATCGGCGTGAAGACAGGCTGTTGATTGGCAGCGGCTACAAACACACCCGTCACATTCTGCTGCTGTACCACGGCTACAGTCGGCACCGTCATCGCATTCTGCACCTGCCCCACCTGAAACTCAACCGATACATTCATGCCCGATCGCAAGATCTTATCTGCCCCTGAAAGCAGAGCCACCTCCACTTCAAAGCTCGTGACATTTTGTTCGATCGTTGCTTCCGTCGCAATCTGCGTGACGCGTCCCTGAAATGTTTTGCCAGGATAGGCATCTGCTTTAATCACAACCTGTTGACCCACTTGAATTTGAGAAATACTGCTCTCCGCCACGTTTGCTACAACCTGATTTTGCGACGCTAACGACAAAATCGATGACGACGTGGCAGACGAAACTGAACTGCCTGCCGTCGTGGGTGTGACGAAGGCACCCGGATCAGCATACTTGCGCGTAATCATGCCGCTGATGGGCGCACGAATGACGGTGTCGTTCAGTTGAGCCTGGATAGTTTGCAGAGCGCCCGTCGCCGTTTCAACCTGGGCACGCGCGGCGGCGATATCCTCCTGGCGATAGCCAGATTGCGATAGGGAGAGGGCTTGCTGAGCTTCCGTGACGCCAGCTTGAGCCGTATCGCGGGCCGTCACCGCCTGGTCATAGACTTGACGAGAAATGGCTCCCGCGTTAAATAATTCCTGGTTGCGGCTCAGGTCATCCTCCGCTTGTTTCAGTTTGGCTTGTGCACTGGTGAGGCGTGCCTGCACCTGGGCGATTTCCTGCGATCGATTGCCTGCCAGCATCTTCTCTAAATTAGCGTTGGCCGCCGCAAGTTGTCCCTGTGCCTGCGTCAGTTGTCCTTGCAAGTTTGAATCATCCATGTAAGCCATCACTTGTCCCTGGCTTACCCAATCTCCTTCATCAACCAGCAGGCGTTTCAGCACCCCTGCGGTTTTAGGACTGACATTAATTACGCGCTCCGGTTCAACTGTTCCGTTCGCCGCGATGGTGATGGACAGATTAGTGCGCTCCACAGGAACCATCACCATTTGTTGCTTAGTCTGCTGATTTGAAATCACCAGCCTTCGATAGGCAAGATAGCTACCGCTGGTTAGTAGGCTGAGAAGCAGTAGAGCGATCGCCCATTTCGACAATCTGCGTTTCTGAATGGGGGGATGCAAGGTGACGGGGGAAGATGCATCCGGTAGATTGGGGTAGTTGCTTGATTCGACGGGATGAAAAGTCATGATTGAGGAGTCAAGAGAAGGCAGAGGGCAGAAGACAAATGGTTCTCGTTCTAGTCCTTATCATCAGAAATTGAAACATATTTGCTCTTAAATCGATCGATCGCCTGTTTAGTTCCTACAATTTTTTGTTGAACGTCTTCCTGCGTTTCGGGTTGAATTTTATTTCCTGCTTGTTCAAAAATCTTTTTCAAGACGTTCTCTACATCTGCATACAATCGAGTCATTTCATCGTGAATGTATTGACTGGTAATTTTCTCGGTGACGATCATAGTTCTATTTCCGGATTTAGGTTGATGTAATGTGATGAGCGACAGACAGATTACTTTAAGGAAGCCGTGAGTGGAGCGCGGTTAAATTCAACTTTTCCGTAATCTAGTTTGATGATGTGATCAGCCATATGGAAGTAGCGATCGTCATGAGTAATCACCAAAACGGTTTTGCCACGCTCTTTCAATTTGACTAGAATTTCTCGGTAGAAGAGATCTCGGAACAGCGGTTCTTGGTCAGAAGCCCATTCATCAAACAAGTAAATTGGACGATCTTCTAGATACGCGGTGAGTAAGGCTAATCGTTTGCGTTGCCCTTGAGATAAGCGAGTCGTAGACAAAATACCGTCTTTAACCTGCACTTTATGATCAAGCTGTAATTGTTTCAGATAGCGTTCAACTTCTTCATCCAGGTTGTCGTGATTAAACCCTAAACAGCGATCGAACAGAAAGAAATCTGAAAAGATAGCGGAGAAATGTTGACGATACCATTCGCGATTGTGATCGGTGATTAACGCACCATTGAGATAAATAGAACCGGATTGAGGAATGTACAGTCCTGTGATCAGTTTCGCCAGCGTGGACTTACCGCTACCATTACCACCCACAATGTATGTGATTTCTCCCGGTTGCAACGTCAGGCTAATTGGCCCTAGCATAAATCCCTTCTCATCACTGTCCAACGGCGGAAATAGCTTTGAATGGTCGGGTTTGGGATGGTTGCGATCGCGAGGAGGATGAGGAGGGTGGGCACCTTGATCATCACCTTCGGGATGATAGATATATCGGACTTGCTCTAACTCAAGTGTGCAGCGCTGTTGCAGGGTGGCAGAGGGTTCCACATCTAGTTCCGAATGGTTAGCCAGCGAGAGCTTCATGCGGTTGATTTTTTGGAGAGCAATGTTACCGCGCATCAGATCAGGCAAACGGTTCAGCAAGTTCTGCATCGGCAGAGACAGGTACGTACTGGTCAGCACAAAGGTAGACAGCATCGGCATCGGAATGTGCATGAACCAGGGCAATACGAACAGGATGAATCCCAGATTGGTGAACTGTGAAAACTGGCCTAATCCATTGGCGATCGCAAAACTCTTCATCGCCTTCATATTTTTCTGCCGCAGTTCGGTCGCGCTACCGTGCAGGTTTTGCGAGAGAAAATCATCGCGTCTGGAGCGATGCAGCTTCAGTTCCTTCGTGCCATTGATAATGGATTGAAACTGCTTGAACAGATTATCTTCTTCCTCACGCGCCTTGGCAAACAGATGTTGAGCCTTACCGATGCGCGTTTGAACGGCCCAGATGGCAACGGAGGTAAAGCCCAGCGTTAACGCAAAAATCGTATTCGACAGCCACGCCAGATACACCAAACATCCAAACACAGTAGCCGCATCAATACAAACGCTGGGAATTGCAGAGACAGCGTGCGAGAGAACTCGAACATCATCTGTGAGTGTTGCTAGCAATCGGTTACTACCCAGCTTCTCAAGATGATGCAGCGGAGAAGCCAGAATGCTTTTGCTTAACTTCACTCGCAGTTGATAAATAGCATTTTGAGAAAGTGTGATCAGAATGAACTGCGAAACAGTACTGGTTGCGAGCGTAAAGAAACCTAAAATCGCAAAGTAAAGTAGTGCGTTTGGTAAAGATGCCTGATTAATCGCACGATTGATCAGTGAAATGATTAAGGCATTACCGCTGCCGCTGACAAAACCTGCTACGCTGGCGATGAGAATATGCTGCCAGGATACGTCTAAGAGAAATCGAATAAACTTCATGCGTCTGTCCTTATGGGTTGATAGGGGCGAAATAGCAGGGAACACGCTTTGGTTACATCTTCTGGAACAACAGACCTTCAACACCCACACCGGGAGAGAATGAAAAGGCAATTCCAGTCAACGGTTTGTTCGCAGAATTACGATTCGAGTAGCCTAAATTCCCATCCTGGTGAAGTGCTGAAACGTTGTTCAACATCCGCTGCATTACAAACAGCACGGATGCGCTAAGCATGTTTCCATATTGACGCAGCACATCCCAACTTTCTGCAACCTGGCGATCGCTCAGCCCTAGCGACTTCTGTGCTTTCTGAATAATGCGTGTACCACCGGGATGAACGGCCCAAAAATCAATTTCATCCTTACTCAGTTCGTGACTCGCTAGAAAATTCTCAATCACTGGGCCGACACCGTTCTCAATGTAATCGGGCAAATCACGCGATAGACGGCAGGTAATTCCGTTAGCTTCAACACCAAGCGTGATACCATCTTCAGTATTTTCGACTAAATAGCTCAGGTGATCTCGAATGACAACTTTGCCCTGTGCGATCGCCTCTTCTTCCTCACAGGCACCGATCACTACAGCCGCACATCCATCTCCAAAAATGCTGTGGATAATCACATCGTTGAGATCATCTTCAAAGACAGCATTGACGGAACTGAGTTCTAGACAAACGACCAGTGCTTTGTGGGTTGGGTTCGATCGCACATGATCTGCCGCAACCCGCAGCCCGTTCATCGCGGCTGCACAGCCCATAAAGTTGACCGTTACCCGTGCCGTATCCCGTCTCAAACCCAACTTGTTAATCAGAGCCGCATCGACTCCCGGTGCAACAAATCCCGTACTTGATACAAATACAATCAGGCGAATGGACTCTTCAATTGTCTTGCAAAACGGATCGTTAGTTTCCAGATTAGATGCTGCGGATTGAAGCGCCTGTCTCGCAACACGTTCAGCTAAGGGAACGGCATGTTCCTGATACATCTGCATCCGAGCCTGAAGGTTGTTGGGAGTTCTACTGAAGGCGATCGCTTCATCTGACAATAGATCAACCGCCAGTTGTCTCGTCTCAATCTGAGTATTGCTGTATATCTTCTCAATGCGCGACCGATTTTTTTCTAGATTGGGCAGATTTGCAACGACTTTAGCCGCATCCGATTGAGGGATAATATGTTCTGGCGTACCCGTTGCAATGCTTTCGATGGTGGCCAGGATAGGTTTTGGACGAATTGCATCAAACGCGTTTAGATTGGGTTCTTCTCGCGAATTGAATTCAACAAAAGGGCGGTGTTTAATTAATTGGCGTACTTTCTGGGTGATGTTGTTGTTCATACAGGTTTCTCCGTTTGGGGGGTTAGCAACGTTCACGGGTGACATAGATGTGCGGCGTTGCAGTTTAATACCGTAGGGGCGTTAGATGGAACCGATACCTGCAAATCCTTGCAGAATATAAGTTACAGATGTCAGTAGAGCTTGTGGACGGCAGTGTTCTTGCAGCAGGCTGTAGTTATTCTCTTTTGCAGTTCTGGATGGCCCTAGCAGATAGTGTTTTGCCATGATGGGGAGGCGATCGAAGAAGAAGTTTTTAGGAGGCAACCAGGCCACTCCAACTTTTTCAGCCTCTTCTCGCACAATATCTTCACTGACAATATTGGCGAATCCGCTTCTTTGATAAGGAAGAACGTGATGCACTCGATGCGGACTCAACCCAGCCGATAGGAAACAGTCAATATACTTGTTGCCAATCATCGTCAGGTCGTAAGAATTCTTGATTTGCAACACAGCCCAGTCTTGCTCTTCATTGCGATCGGCTTCTGACTCATCCTCTTCAAAGTCATGGCTGGCGACAATCATAAAGGTACTGATCCACAGTGTGAGTACGAATTGGGCTAACCAGGCAACGAGATCGCCATGCTGCCAGAAGAGGATTAGCTCACCGACGAGCAAAACTCGCATCGCAAAGGTGCCAATATAGTGAGGTAAACTGCGCTGCCAGGAGCCATACATATCCTTCACACCAAACTTGAGGGCTAAAGAAACAATTTCAAGGGTTCTCACGAACATTCCTGTAAGGATATGTCCCAGCTTGTGGAGGGTATGCACTGGAATCCGATAATAGCGAGGTAATTCCAACATCGCGGTGAACACATTTCGTTTAATATCAACATCGCTTTGCGTATAGGGATGGTGCATTAAGGTATGTCCATCGGTTACGACAAACGCCATTGGCACATAGTTGATATCAAATACATTGGCAAAGAATTTGTTAAAGCGAACCTGTGGACGGTGAATCAAATAATGTCCTACACCCGATAGCGAAAGCCTGAGCATCGCCATGAGAGGAACAAAAAGATACATGGGCATGTATGACACAACATTTAGCCGCAGGACTTGCACCAAAAAATATGCAATTAATAGAACTACGGTTACTGCATCAAATAGAGCATCCATTTGAGCAACTTTTTTCTTCATCTCTGGCGCTTTTAGCCGTGTGTGAATTCGATTCAGCAATTGATCTTTGTTGCCAAAGTTGTATTTAGGGGTGTCTCGCCAACCATCAAATCCATCGCGGAATAGGAATGGAGGAGCATTGTATTTGGGATGCACATCTTCCGGTCTGGCGGGACGACCCAGAGCATATTTCTGAAGGCGTTTCTTAACTTTCTCAGAGTTGGGATGAAAAATATTAACCAGCGTTGTAATATCCCTGTTCTTCATGCGGCCAATAAAGAACTCGCCGCCCGGATGCTGTTTGATAAACTCGGTGAGATCGTAAGCTTCCCCGTCATAGATCCAAACATCTGGCATAGGGCCGTTCATCGGTGGGCCACTTTCGTTAGGTGCGGGAGCCGTTGGTTCTTGTTCCGGAGCTACGGCACCGGGTGCAGAGGCGTCTACGTGTAGCGCGACGTTAAATTCAGAGGCATCTTGATTGTGGTTCTGGCGTTCGGCAATCAGGGTATCGTTCAAAACGTTGGATGGTGTGCTCATGATTCTCTAAACGCTTGGGGGGTAGGAAGTGCCATCAGCGATTGTTTGCTGTACTCTCCCATGTATTTCCAAGCACAGAGGACGTATGCAGTAGGGGCGATCGCCCTTCACATCAAAGCGGGATGCACAACTGTACATCCTATTAAAAAGGCGATTTTCCGTGCGCATTGCGTACAGAAAATCACCTTTTTGGAGTTGTGTGGCACACGAAGTGCGCCACACAACTCAATTTGTAAGATCCGCTTAAATCAGAGAAATCGACGTTTTAGTGATGTTGAGATCCGCAGAATGAATCCCAACTAGCGTGAGTTGATTACTACCTCCAAAGCTGAGTCGGGTTGCATCTAAACCGCTATCTAGCTTAATATCAGTCCTACCAATGGTGAGGGGATCAGAGATATTAAAGGATCTGATGTTGACGCGATCGCCAGCTTGCAAATCAAAGATGGAATCTTTTCCATAACCGGGCTTGAAGATAAACGTGTCATTACCACCGTCCCCCCACAATTCATCATTGTTGCGACCGCCATCCAATACATCGTCACCATTGCCGCCCACTAAAAGGTCATTGCCTCTATTTCCGGTTAACGTATCTTTGCCATTGCCACCCTTCAGGTAATCATTACTCTTCGTGCCTACTAAATTATCGCGACGGGAGGTTCCCGATATCGGATTTAAGACGTTATAGGTAACATCTAGGTTGGCAGACGTAGCCCCAAAGCGAACCGTGTGAGATCCTGGATCTAACTTAAAGGCAAAATAGTAACCTGCCTGAACCAGAGGAATAACGGCATTTTTGCCAGTAGGGTTGATCTCACTTAATCGAGGGAATGTGTCATCAGCAGGATCAGTGTTCTCTAAGTTTGTTCCCAAATCCGGATCAGCGACAAAAATATCAGGTGGATATAGCGCTCCGGTAGAGCGTGGCAACTGACTGTATCCCACATCAGCCGTTTCCTGCCTGTATTTTTGAATGTTGCGAGGCGTAGCATTTTTTCCGTCAATGATTGCGAACTGTCCTTTAAATCCATTAGCGCGATCGCGAACAAAGTCTAACAGTGTTGGCGTTGCGGGTGACAAAATCCTTGGATTTTTTCCTTGAGCCTTTAAGTTGGCTGCATGTTTTGGAGTCAGCGCAAAGCCCCCGGGAAAACCTGAACTCGGTGAAACATTATCTGTCGTATTGTCAGAGGATGTATTCACAAAAGGAGCAAAGTAGATTGTGTTAGGCTTACCTACAATGGTTCGAGTGGCAGTACCTCCTCCAAATACCTCGACTAAAAAGGAAACTCCTTTGGGGGATGTTGATTGATAGTTTTGATGTCGAGTCAAACTGCCTCTCCTGCCTCGCGGATCATTTTTATCGCCGAGGAAGATGGTACTGTTATCCGCAGACGTGGAGAAAACTTTGGCCCACCATTGATCTGCTAATTTTTGCTGAGTATTACCATTGATCAAGCTTGTACTGGGCAAGATAGGAGACATATGTTTTACCTTTGATCAGTTTTAGTAAATAAATCCACAAAAAAGCTGAGAACTAAAAGTTCTTCTTAAGCACAAACGCACGTTAATTTATTAATCTTCTATTTTCTGGAGGATCGCACAGTAGGGTGTCCTTATTAAGAATCCAGCAGTCAGAAATTCTTAATATTTTGCGATGTTCGTCAATATCCGATCAAACTATCTTCTGATTTTTGATCTAAAAAGGAAGTGAGTGTGACGTTTATTTTTTGCTCTTTTGGCACATCAAATCATGCAATTCTTGCAATAAGAATTAGCAAAAATAGACATGCCTTTGCGCTTCAAACATGATGTTTTGAAGTGAATAGCATCATTAATTGGGTAGCAGAAACCGCGATCGCCAACCTACTCAATAGTTGCCAGTAGATGTTAGCTCGTATTTTGTAATGATGAAAAAGGGACTCTAAAATTTGTTGTAAAAAAGGTCGCAATTTTGTGTGATACAGCTACCCAGTGAAGATGCCCCAAGTAAACTGTTTACGTGTTTTTTCTATCCTGTACATTTCAAATAATACGCCTAGAGAATCGAAAGCGTTATTCTTTTTACAAAAAGAAACGAAAACACGAATGCTGTTGAAGTTACAGGAAGGTGACTTGGATATGAGGCTATTACGGTGGTTATTACGGTATTGAACTGTAATTTTTGTGGATTCACACTTTTTGTTGTAACAGATTGAAAAAGTAAAACGCATGTGACGTTAGATCACACGCGTTTCAAGTTTTGAATGAATAATTATTCAACTGAAGTGGATATCAGCTTCGAGATTGATTTTGGCACTTTGATCAACAGAAAGAGCAACACGCCCTGTGTAATCAGTACATTCGTGACCAAGAAGAAAGTAGCTTCTTCAAACGGCAATCCAAACAAATTCAGACCCGTCGTATAGCTCTCCGCAATGTGCCAGATGCCATTACCGATCGCAATTCGATCAGCGATCCACAAATATAGCGTGGGGATAAATGTAGCGATCGCCCAAATCCCTTTCAAACTCCACAAAATTCCGGCTCCCAATCCCCATTGCATCGTCACGATAGGCATAGCCCAGGCCAGAATCAGGCCAAGATACAAGGTTGATGGTTCTTGCAGCATGAAAAATCCTGCCGCACTCACAGCGGCTCCCAAAATCAGCAGCACCAGCCGCAATCCGAATGGAGCTGAAATTTCAGGACGTTCTGCCTGACGGGCTAAAAGCCAGTACGTCCACAGCCCTGTCAAAATGCATTGAAGGATGAAAAACAGATATTCTTCAATCGGGACATAGCCAATCGTGCCAACAACGCGATCGCTGCCATAGTCCCAAATTCCGCGCCACACCAAATAATTATCCCAGGGAGTTGTGTAAATGAATGCGACCAGCGAGATTAAGGGAATTGCTGCCCAAGCTCGCCATCCACCCACTCCGGCTAATGGCTGTTTTTGTGACCACAAGAGTAATAAAATCGGCGGCACGATAAATAGAGCGTGAAAGGCAAAATAACTCATGGTTTAACTGAAACTCACCCGTATTCCACATTACTTGTATTGCAAGCAGTAGCATAAACCCAACTCTTCAGCAATTCTCAGTATGCCGAT
>DATNPS010000337.1:0-10247 GCA_036703095.1 Crinalium sp.
GCCGCACCCCTTCTCTGCATTTAGGGCTTAGTTAACCGTTAAAATAGAGCCAATTATCTAATCGCCTCAAGATTCCATGACTACTGCTGCGCCTGTCAAAACCAAGTACGAAGCGATTATTGGGTTAGAAACCCATTGCCAGCTTAAAACCAACACCAAGATTTTCTGTGAGTGTTCCACCGAGTTCGACACGCCGCCCAACGAGAACGTGTGCCCTATTTGCATAGGAATGCCCGGAGTGCTGCCTGTCTTAAATCAGAAAGTGCTGGAATATGCGGTTAAGGCAGGGCTAGCGCTTAACTGCGAAATTTCGTCCTACAGCAAATTTGACCGAAAGCAATACTTTTATCCTGACCTGCCCAAAAACTATCAAATTTCGCAATTTGATCTGCCGATCGCCGAACACGGTTGGCTGGAGATTGAACTGGTTGATAAGGGCAGCAATACCTCTACCCGTAAGCGCATTGGCGTCACTCGCCTCCACATGGAAGAAGATGCCGGAAAGCTGGTTCACGCGGGGAGCGATCGCCTCTCTGGATCTACCTATTCTCTGGTGGACTACAACCGCACGGGAGTTCCCCTGGTCGAAATCGTGTCTGAACCGGACATGCGTTCCGGGAAGGAAGCGGCAGAGTATGCCCAAGAACTGCGCCGAATTTTGCTGTATCTGGGCGTCAGCGATGGCAACATGCAGGAAGGGTCACTGCGCTGTGACGTGAATATCTCTATTCGACCTGTAGGCACTGAAAAATTTGGTACCAAGGTCGAGATCAAGAATATGAACTCGTTCAACGCGATCGAGCGAGCGATTAACTACGAGATTGAGCGTCAAACTCAGGCATTAGAGTCGGGTGAGCGGATTATTCAAGAAACCCGTTTGTGGGAAGAAGGCTCCCAACGCACGATCAGTATGCGGGTCAAAGAAGGTTCCAGCGACTATCGCTACTTCCCTGAACCCGACCTCGGCCCGATCGAAGTTCCGACTGAACAGCTAGAAACCTGGCGATCGCAGCTACCGGAACTCCCCGCTCAAAAGCGCCACCGCTATGAAGAGGACCTGGGCCTATCAGCTTACGATGCGCGAGTACTAACGGATGATCGGGCGATCGCCGAGTACTTTGAAGCCACGGTTGCGGCAGGTGGAACGGCCAAGCAAGCGGCGAACTGGATCATGGGCGATATCAGCGGCTATCTTAATAATGAGAAAAAAGCGATCGCTGAGATTGCCCTCACTCCTGAAACTTTGGCAGAAATGATCAAACTGATCGAAGACAACACGATCAGCACCAAAATTGGTAAAGACATCCTGCCAGAGCTTTTGACAGAAGGCGGTTCTGCCAAAGCCTTAATTGAGAAGAAAGGCTTGATCCAAATTTCAGACACCGGAGCGATCGAAGCGGCGATCGATGCCGTGATTGCGGCTCATCCGGACGAACTGGAGAAATATCGGGGCGGTAAAACCAAACTGCTCGGTTTCTTTGTCGGCCAGGTGATGAAGCAAACAGGTGGTCGTGCTGACCCCAAACTGACGAACCAACTGCTGTTGCAAAAGCTGAATGGTTAATTGACGTACATTCGGCAAGGCAAAAAAGTGCCCCACGCAAAGCGTGGGGCACTTTTTTGCGCCATTCAACCATACGGTGTGCGGCTGAAATGGTGGCATCAAATTCCCGTTAATCGGCTTGGGTAGGAAGCGATCGCCCCTAACCTGGATTATTCACGAAGGGTCAAGATAGACACAGGAAAAAGAGCTTGAAACGGTTTAGAATCAAGCTCTCTAAGATTTTAAGTGTCTTCATTTTGCCATGACAGAGTGTAATGTTGCGTTGCAGTACGATTTTTATGTCCAACGGGAGCTGGTTGTTCAGTTTTCAGAGTTGGAGTTGAGTTCAGATGCAGGCATTTTGTTGGCACGCCAAGCCGAGGAGACGGTACAGGTGTGTCGAACCTTGGCCGAGAGCATTGAAGAGTGGCGGGAGCCAAGCAAGATTACCCACAGCCTGTATCAGTTGGTGAGTCAACGAGTGTACCAATTGGTAGGTGGGTATGAAGATGCCAATGATAGCAACCAGTTGCGGCACGACCCGATTTACAAAATTGCGTGTGGTCGCATCCCGCTCGCCCAAGCAGAGTTGTTAGCGAGCCAACCGACCATCACCCGCTTGGAGAACCACGTCAGCCAGCGGGAAGTCGCCCAGATGCGTTCACGTTTGGTGGAGGGATTCATCTGTCGCTACAACGAACCTCCTCAGGAGATTGTCTTAGACATTGACGGGTGGGATGACCCGACGCATGGGGAGCAGCAGTTAAGTTTCTTTCACGGCTACTATGGGCAGCACATGTACTTCCCGGTGCTGATGAACGAAGCGAGCAGTGGTTATCCACTGGTGTTGCAGTTGCGTGCGGGCAATAGTCATCCGGGCAAAGGGGTGGCAGGACTATTGCGGTGGTTGTTCTGGCGATTAAAACGAGCCTTCCCCGGTGTGCGACTGATTCTCAGAGCCGATGCGGGCTTTGCCTTGCCTGAGATTCTGCGGGTGTGCGAACGCTCCGAGGTGGGGTATGCCATTGGCTTTAGACGCAATGCGGTGACAGAACGCAAGATGGCCAATCTGTTGGAACAAGCACGCTTGCAGTGCATCCAAACGGGACAAAAAGCACGCTTGTTTGATGATGTCTACTATGCCGCCTCCACTTGGGAGTATCCCCGTCGCTTGGTGATGAAGGCAGAATGGCTGCTCAAAGGCCCGAATCCTCGCTTTGTGCTCACCAATCTAGAGTTGCCCCCCCAAGCGCTCTATGACTCGTTCTATGTCAAGCGCGGAGCCGACAGTGAACAGCGCATCAAAGAACTGAAATTGGGCATCCAGGCCGACCGTCTCAGTTGTCACAGCTTTATTGCCAATCAGTTTCGCCTGCTGCTGGCGCAAGCGGCTTACATCTTGATGCTCACCATCCGCCAAGCGGCTTTTGGCACCCCGTTTGCGAAAACTCAAGTCGAGGGTCTGCGCTCATTGCTAATCAAAGGAGCCGCTAGAGTCAAAGTTTCTACCCGACGAGTCCTGGTAGAGTTAGCCGCGCACTGTCCTTTTGCGGATGCATTGCGTCGCATTTCGCAGCAATTATGCCGGTCACAGGCATTGTCCTTGGGCTAATTTGTAACCTCTGACAGGATTAGTGTGTCTTTTGAGGCTCAATCAGAGCGATTTGGGGCTTTTTCTGCTCTGCTCGCTGCGGGTTTATCAAGCGGTTGACTGGTTCATGCCCATCTCGCGCTTCAATCTGGGTAAATTGGTCAGTCTTCTACTGCTCATGAATAATGCAGGCTAAAATTCCCACGAAAAAGCAAAAGTACCAGGAAAATTCACACTTTTCCCGGTATTTTTTTCAAAAACTTAGCAATAGGGGGTGACGCCCCCCACCCCCCTAATGGCATAATGTGATAAGTAGATGCACCCTGATGGTAGGGAGAGTTACCAAATGGCTCTCCCTTTTTTTATTCAGCGCTGCCACACGAGATTCGCCTACCCGCTCACTGTAAGAGCCAGTAGACCTTATCGCATTTCATCAATATCTCATTCTAAAGTCGGCTGCCGTGAATGCTGATGTTGAAATGGCTTGATTCAGCAATTCTTTAGGGTGCAGTTTGTTCAGAAGGATTTACCTCGATCGAAAGACGTGCCCGGCGACTAAAATCGCGGCTACTCAAACAAAGTCCGCGAAAGCGGGCTGGAGAGATGAAATGCCACGAATTGGTGTTCCGCGCGACGCGCAAAATCAAGCGTTTGCGAGAGTGGCCCGTCGCGCCACTCTCGCAAACGCCCGTTCGTCGAATTCACGTTATTACAAAATCCAATGTTCACCCTCTAAAACTTCAAATTCAAAATGCCAGTTCTTGAGCGCTGTATAACCCGTTAGCTCTCCAGAAAACGGTAAAATGATGAAGTCTGAGCTTCGGTAGTAACCTTTACCTACTTCTGCAATGGATATTTCACTGCCTCTGGTTCCACTACTGTATTTGCTCCTGGGCGGAGCTTATCTGGTCGTACTTCCGGCGATCGCATTTTTCTATCTCAAAAATCGTTGGTATACGGCTAGCTCAGTGGAGCGGCTTTTAATGTACTTTGTGGTATTTTTCCTGTTCCCTGGATTGGCCCTGCTCAGCCCCATCTTAAATTTCCGGCCCCAGAAACGACAGGTACAACCTTAAGTAAGAGCTATGCGCCGCATTGACGTTATTGGAATTGGAATTGGAATTTTTGCTGCTGGTGGAGTCTTGTATTTGATTCTGCAAGCGGTTGGTTTTGATAGCGTCAATGCTGGCATTTGGAGTCAGGCCATTTTAGTAGGGGGATTGGTCGGTTGGCTGATAACCTATCTATTTCGGGCTTTGACGAAAAACATGACCTATAACCAACAATTGCAAGATTACGAAGACGCTGTTTTACAAAAACGTCTGGAGGAAATGACTCCCGAAGAGTTAGAAAAACTCCAGGCCGAAGTGGAACAGGAAAAATTGGCTGCTGCGAAGAAGGATGAAGGGTGAGATGGTTTCAGTTTCAGACTGTATAGATAAACTGCGCGATCGCGGTCAGTGTGCCCTCATCCCATTCATCACGGCTGGTGATCCCGACTTAGAGACCACCGCTAAAGCGCTACAAATTCTAGATCAGCAAGGGGCAGACCTGATTGAATTGGGTGTGCCTTATTCTGATCCTTTGGCCGATGGGCCTGTGATCCAGGCGGCGGCGACGCGTGCCCTCCAGCGCGGCACGAAGTTAGAACAGGTGCTGGAGATGGTGAAAACGGTTAGCCCCAAGCTGCGGGCACCCATCATCCTGTTCACCTACTACAATCCGATTTTGAATCGGGGGATTGAGACATTTTTGCAGCAGATTTCTGAGGCGGGTGTGCGGGGCTTAGTGGTTCCTGACCTGCCTTTGGAAGAGGTGGAAGGACTGCTCAAGCCAGCCGCAACTTATGGTGTTGACGTAATCCTGCTGGTGGCTCCGACCAGTCCCAAGGAGCGAATCGAGGCGATCGCCGCTCATTCCCAGGGCTTTATCTACCTGGTCAGCGTTACTGGAGTGACCGGAATACGAACCCAGATCGAATCGCGCGTTCAGGATTTGCTATCTGAACTGCGCGGCGTCACCGATAAGCCGATCGGAGTAGGCTTTGGCATTTCTCAAGCCAGCCAGGCTCGTCAGGTGATGGAATGGGGCGCGGATGCTGTCATTGTAGGCAGTGCATTTGTCAAACGGCTGGCTGAAGGTAGTCCGGAGCAAGGCTTACAGGCGATCGAAACGTTTTGTCGCAGTCTGAAAGCGGCAATTGTTGAATAACGCAAAATCGGGCTTTTGGGAGAGTTGCGCGACGCGCAACTCCAGCAATTCTCATTTTGAAGTCAATTACGGGTTCTGCGCGCCCGTCGGGCGCGCAGAACCCGTAATTGGGGCGAGGCAAGTTCGCCGCAGGCGAACTTGCCTCGCCCCAATTTGCATACTGAGAATTGCTGTTTTGATCAACTACTAACGCTCAACTTGTAGGAGGGGCTGCGTGCTGCTCCTACAAGTTGGGTGTTAATTACCACGATCCTAAGACCATCCCTGCCAGCACAATGAAGCCAATCCAGACGTTTTGGCGGAAAATGCGACCATAGGTTGAAGGATGCGGCTTTTGAGGCCGTAGCTGGATGTAGTGCCATAGCCACCCCAATGCTGCGATCGCCAGAGACAGCCAGTAGACTGCATTGAGATGGAGCAGCGCTCCTTCTAGCCCCAAAAAGAGCACGGTTCCCAGGAAGAAAAGCCCGACCGCACTGGCGGCATGACGGCCAAAAAATAGAGCACTGGAGTTGACACCAACTCGTCGATCGTCTTCCCGGTCGGCCATTGCGTAGACCGTATCAAATCCCAATGTCCAGAGCACGGTGGCTACCCAGAGTGACCAAGTGGCTGCTTCCAGGCTGGCTGTAACGGCACTCCAGCTAATTAAAACCCCAAATCCCCAGGCGATCGACAGCACTAATTGTGGCACCGGAAAGACCCGTTTTGCCGCCGGGTAGAGAATAATTACGGGAACTGCCGCTACGCAGAGCCAAAAGCTGAGCGGGTTGAGATACAGCGATAATCCCCAGGCGCAGAAGAAGGAAACGACTGTCACGACCAACCCGGTATTAATGGATAACGCACGAGAGGCCAAGGGGCGATCGCGCGTTCGTTTGACTCTGGGGTCAATATTGCGATCCCATAGGTCGTTAATTACGCATCCGGCGGCACTGGTGGCCAGAGTGCCTAAGATGATAATGCCGATGAGCGGCAGGGGAGGCGTGCCTCTGGCAGCCAAAACGATAGCCCACAAGGCGGGTATCATCAGGATCAGGCGGCCTTCGGGTTTATCCCAACGCAATAGCCGAATAATCTTAGACCAGGTTGGTTCAGGTTTAGGGTGGTGATCAGTCAGCATGAGTTGTCTGGAACGCGTGGGACAGTGGCAGTCTTAAGGAATCTGCTAAGAGCAGGATGACAGGAACCGAATAGATGATGTGACAATGCTTGTTATATGGCCATCACCTGTTAAGCACTATCGATCTTAGAATATCGCCGTTTATCTCGTAAGGGCGTGGCATTCGGTGTGCCTGTCTTGGTTAGTACAGTCACTATCTGGCCGAATGCCGCACCCCTATGTCTGCCAGGCCAAATGTTGGTACATAGACACGATTAAATACAAAACCCCAAAGGGTGGGTGCCGCGCCCCTGCGGGGTTTGATTGGTTCTAACCACTTATTCATCAATCAACCTCCTATCGTTAAATCTACGTGTGAAACAGAGACGCCCTATTGGTTTGGTGGCGATCGTGGTCTACAAAGGCTTCGTCGCGCTGATGCTAGCTATAACGTCCATAGCACTGCTTTTAGCGCTCAAAAATCGTCAAAATCTGGTTGAATTTTCAGAACCTTACGCATTAGAAAGCAATAGGTTTCTAATTAATTGGGTTCTCGACAAAATCCTCAATATGAATCCTCGAACCCTGGAATTTAGCGGGATTGCGACTGGGCTTTATGCGATCGTATCGGGCGTTGAAGCGATCGGGCTGTGGTATGAAAAAGCCTGGGCCGAAGTGCTGGTGATTAGCATTGTGGGGCTGAGCATTCCGTTTGAATTATTCGAATTGCTTCAGAAAGTGTCATTGCTAAAACTGGGCATATTAACAGTTAACATCATGGTGCTCCTGTATCTGGTGCGAAATTTTTCAAGCTTGCAATCTAAAAAATAAACTTTATTGGAAGCTGGGCTGTAGCGCGGCTTCCAAAATCAAAACCCTTATTTCCGATTAAGTTTAATGATTATCACTGTTGCCAGTTTTAAGGGAGGCGTTGGTAAAACAACGACTGCTATCCATCTGGCAGCCTATCTGCAAACTCAGGCCGAAACTCTGCTGATTGATGCTGATCCGAATCGCTCGGCTAGCGGTTGGGCACAGCGTGGGTCGTTGCCGTTTGAAGTGATTGATGAATGGCGATCGCCCCGTTATCGACGAGACTATGACCATATTGTCATTGACACACAAGCGCGTCCCATGAAGGATGAGCTGGCGCTGCTGGCCGATGGCTGTGACCTGCTCGTGTTACCCACGACACCTGACGTGCTGGCGTTAGACGCTCTGGTGCTGACCTTGGAATATCTCGATAGCATTGGCGCAAATCGCTATCGCATCCTGTTAACTGTCATTCCACCCAAACCCAGCCGCGACGGTGAACAGGTGCGTGAGATGCTGGTAAATGCTGGACAGCCAATTTTTGCGACGGGAATTCGGCGCTTTGCGGCATTTCAGAAAGCGGCTCAGGCTGGCATTCTGGTGTATCAAGTCAGAGATCCCAGAGCGATGGAAGGTTGGCAAGATTACCTCCGCGTCGGTGAGGAACTCCTGAAAAAAGCCGCATAACCTAAGTGTCATAACGCAAGTTCACTAACGCACAACAACGTGCCATTTCAGCCGCACGACGCGCGGCTGAAATGGCACAATCGAATTCACGTTGTTTTATTGGTCACATCGCGAGTTAATATTGAGAAAATTTTGAGGGTTAATCCTCGGCGATTCCCAATCGTATGTCAGGCTGTTTGGTTGGAGGTTGTGTAGAACACGGTCTCTAACAAAACAGCGTGTTTTTAGCGTTCACGAATAGACTGTGAACAGGGGGACTGCGTCCCCAGCCAAAGGTTCCACCTCTGCACCCGTTCAAGGTTCAGTTGGAATTGTCATATGTGAATGAGAACCATTTGTGAGAGTGCTCTGACTCAAGTGGCATTTTCATACGTCATCGGGCGGTGTGAACTAGCCGGATGAGAGATTAAGAAACCTGTAAGGAATGGGAGGATAAAACTAATTTCCCTCTTGCCTAAATTTTAGTTGGATTGGTTCTAGGTCATCATCTGTTTATTCACCCTCTTTTTAAGACAGTATCGCCCTCCTGGAAGCCCGGATGATTAATTTAGTTCGTGGGAGCAGGAAACCGCTGCTCGCTACCCCGTCATCGCCTGTGGTACAAGATCGCATCCTTGCTGCCATAGACGTTGGTACCAACTCGATTCACATGGTCGTGGTCAAGGTGCAACCTAGCTTCCCGGCCTTTTCGATCATCGCCAGAGAAAAGGCGACCGTTCGTTTGGGCGATCGCGACAAACAAAGCGGACGGCTGACCAACGAGGCGATGGATCGGGCCATGACGGCTCTCAAGCGCTGTCAGGATATTGCTAAAAGCCTGAATGCGGAAGATGTTGTGGCGGTGGCAACCAGCGCTGTGCGAGAAGCGCCAAATGGCCACGCCTTTTTGCAGCAGATTGAAGATGAACTGGGATTAATCATCAACCTGATTTCAGGCCCGGAAGAAGCCCGTCGGATCTACCTGGGTGTGCTGTCGGGCATTGAATTTAACAATCAACCACACGTCATCATTGACATTGGCGGTGGGTCTACTGAAATTATTTTGGGCGATGGCGATGATCCTCGCTTTCTCAGCAGTACCAAAGTGGGAGCGGTACGGCTGAGCGCTGAATTCATTACCACAGACCCCATCAGCAGCGCTGAGTTTAATTACCTCCAGGCATATGTGCGGGGCACCTTAGAACGCGCAACCGATGAACTGAAGGCACATCTTCAGCCAGGGGAACAGCCCCGGCTCATTGGCACTTCTGGAACGATCGAAGCGCTGGCGGTGCTTCATGCCCGTGAGAAGTTAGGAATTTCGCCGACGCCACTAAATGGCTATCAGTTCAGCCTGAAAGACCTGCGCGAAATCGTAAATCGCCTGCGGAAACTGAGTTATGCCGAACGATCGCTCTTACCCGGTATGTCGGAGCGTCGCGCCGAGATCATTCTGGCGGGTGCGCTGATTTTGCAGGAAGCCATGTTGCTGCTGGGATTGGAGTCGATCGCCATCTGTGAGCGATCGCTGCGAGAAGGCGTCGTGGTGGATTGGATGCTCACCCACGGCTTGATTGAAGACCGCTTGCGGTTTCAAAGCTCGATCCGTCAGCGCAGCGTCACCAAAACGGCTCAGAAATATGACATCGATCTAGAGCACGCCGATCGCGTTGCCGCATTTGCCCTCAGCCTGTTTGACCAGCTTCACGGTGTGTTGCATCAGTGGGGGCAAGAAGAGAGAGAGCTACTGTGGGCTGCTGCCATTCTGCACAACAGTGGTCACTTTGTCAGTCATTCCGCCCATCACAAGCACTCCTATTATCTGATCCGCAATGGAGAACTGTTGGGATATAACGAAATCGAGATTGAGGCGATCGCAAATCTAGCCCGCTATCATCGCAAAAGTTGTCCTAAAAAGAAGCACGAAAGCTATCGCAACATCAGCAGCAAAAAATATCGCAAGTTAGTGGAACAGCTAAGTCCCCTGCTGCGACTGGCGGTAGCCCTCGATCGACGGCAAATTGGGGCAGTTCAACAAATCCGCTGTGATTACCACGCTGATACACGACAGTTGAATGTGTGGTTACAAGCCGTTGATCCTCAAGACGATTGCGCCCTCGAACTGTGGAGCTTGGAGCTGAAGAAGGGCTGTTTTGAATCAGAATACAACGTCAAGTTGGTGCCAGCGTTGGAGACGGTTCCTGAAGCTGCATCTATCAAGTAAGTAACGTGGATTTATAGCGATTTTCAATCCCTGCACCCCGTCCTAACTAACCCCTCGATTGCTATAGCTATCCTAAATGAGTTGTGAGATTTGGCGC
>DATNPS010000338.1:0-20896 GCA_036703095.1 Crinalium sp.
CCCGTTCCCCCCAACGCCGCAGAAGCGATGACAGATCCAGCATCCAATCTAAGAGTATTGGCTGTAATGTTGATTTCCCCGCCTGAACTATCACCTAGCGTGTCTGAAATGATGCTGGAGGCTTGCCTCAGGTGAACGCGATCGCCCCTGACTCGAATCACGCCACTACCATTCCCGCTCGCATCCACAGTTGTTTGTCCCGCAAGTCGAATATCGCGGAACTGATTCGCTTGCTCATATCCGGCGGCAAATCCGGCGGCGCGTGGGATTAGGCTGACGGTGCTGTTGGGGCCAACGCTGCCCAGTTCAATTCGACCTTGGGGGGCGCTGAGGGTAACGCCTGTGAGCGACAGATCGCCGCCGAGTAAGCCGAGCATTTGACCGGACGTAACCTGAAGTTGGGCACCGCTGCCACTGCTGCTGATTGCACCGGGATTGCTGCCATATTGCAAGCCAATTGGTGCGTTGATGGTGAGTAAGGGGGGAGCCTGTGGGTTAGTGGCGCTAAACGCAAAGTCGTTGTCAAACAAAAGGCTATCAGCTGTGCTGGCGATAAATGCGCCGCCGATGTTGAGTCGGGCATTTGGCCCTAAAACGATGCCGTTGGGGTTGAGGAGAAACAGATTGGCGGTGCCGTTGGCTCGAATGAGTCCGTCGATGTTGGATACCTGACCGCCTGTAACGCGACTGATGATGTTGGCGATCGCCCCATCATTGTTAAAATACGCTTCGCTGCCCGTAGGAACCGAAAATTGATTAAAGCTGTGGAACAGGTTTGAGCCTTGGACGGTGCCGCCGTTGATGGTGACGCCATTGCCTGTTGGCACAACGTTTGAGTGATTGGGGAGGGTAGTATCTGAAACGATTTGGGCGATCGCGGCTGAGGGGCTAACCAAATGCCAGAGGAGTAGTTCACTGACGATGAGCTTGGCGATCATCCAGCGCGATGGACAACAACGTTTCATAAACCGAACAACAGGGAAAACAGCAGTCTCGTCAAAATCTATACTGGCCCTGATGATTCGGTCAACAGTGCATTGATGTGGATTTGATAAACGAGCGGATTTGAGGTCACTACAACAGCAATTCTCAGGTTAAAACCAAATGTGGGTTTTGCGCCCCCGACAGGCGCGCAAAACCCACATTTGGCGGCAGTTGTACGACGGCTGAAACGACGGTGTTACGACGCTTGCTGATGTTCAAACTGGGCGTAGATTTCGTCAAATAACCGCTCGATTTGGGGGCCGAGGTCGGGATGTTTTGCGATCGCCTGCGCTACCAACTCTTGAAAGTCTTTGCGGATGTTATAGGGATTTTGGGGTTGAGGATGTACCTCCTTGAGCCAGGTGGTATGGATGGTTAGACCAATATTCAGCTTGGGATGGCTGAGTTTGTATTTCGGCCCAGCGGCTAACTGATCGGCTTCAAAGATCCACAGCTCGGTTTTGTCCGACCAGGTTGGGTCAGAGTTCGGCCCGGTTTGAGCCAGGAAATGGTTGGAATGGATGACGGTGCAAACCACATAGCCATCTGTTGGCCCAGTTGAATTGGCTTTTGGAATGAACTGGGGTGATCCGGCAATATAGTTTTCCGGAAAGTCAAAGTGGTCGGGGATAGTGAGGAGTTTTTCGAGCGATCGCGCAGCCTGGGTTGGCGCGTTGGGATTGGGCAACAGGGTGCGATCGATATGTACTCGCGAGAGGGTTACTCGTGCGCCCGTATCAACCAACCGCATCAGTTCAGATAGCGGAATGCGACGGGATTTGTGCTCGCGATACAGGTCGTAGATAAACTCGGTCAAGAGTTCTTTCCAGGCACCGCCCCCCAGCCAAAACACATCTTCGACGCGACGCGACGGCCCTTCATCCCGAAAGGTATAGAGTCCGAGATACAGCGTTTTGTGGATGGAGTCGTGCAGGTTTAGCTCGACTTTAAGCGATCGCCCGGTGCGGGGATCGATCACGATCTCGGCGGGGCTATTCACGTCTAATCCGGCGGGCAATGCGCCTGCGATCTGTCGGACTTTTTGGGTTTCTGCGGGTTTGCCGTCTAAGGCAAGATCATTAGCGTGAATAAATTCCCCCGGATCGGTGGCGTGAGTAACTCCGGCATGGATCACAATGTGGCCATCGGGTGTCTCGTCATATTCGGTGGTGTAGTGGTAAATTGGGCCATCGATTTTGACGGGAGTCGCTGTGACTTTTCCTCCAGACGGAGTTTGGTTAAATTGCTGGCGGTTGATGATGTAGAAGTAGGTATCTTCGGCTTGGGGATAGGTCAGATAGGTGCGCAGTAAGGTCAGCAGAGCCTCAGCAACGTCCTCTTCATCGAACTGGTCAAAGTCTTTCATGAACTGATTGGCAAATTCCCCCGGAATTAACCCCTCTGGCCCCAGTTTGACGCCTGTATCGGCCAGCAGCAGATAATTTTGAGTAATGCCCAGCATGTGAGTGGTCTGTCGAATCTTGACGGGCTTGCCGTCTGGCGTCATCACCTGCCAGCGTTGCAGGGGAGCTTTGCCATTCCAGCGCACGACGTAGGTTTCGTCTGCACCGTTGATACCCAACCAGGTTCCGATCTGAACTGCTTTTGTCACCGCCCAATCTGTGCCGTGCAAGATGGGTTTGAGGATGCCCTTCAACCATCTGTATTTGGAGAGCTTCATTAACAGTTGGCGACCGCCATGTTTGAGCACGAGCGCGATCGATAGGGCGGATTCGAGCGATCGCACTACATTGGTGGTGAACAACTCGCCGCCATTCTGGTGTGGATCAAAGCAGGGATGGGCAGAACTGAGGATCGATGGAAATGGTACTTCGTTGATACCGCGTACCATCATCAGCCATTCGCGGTTTGAGCCGATGGGGGCTAGTGTTTTGAGGGAGGCGGGGTCGATCTCATACATCCGGTTGGCGTCATTCGTCACCAGTAACCGCTGATGCGCCTCTCCTGCAAAGGTGAGCGGTTGAAACGCAGTATTAATCTGGCTACAGTAGCCCAGCACCGGAGAGGTGCGCGTCATGCCCAGGTTTTTGAACCGCAGGCGGGCATCGTTGGCTTCAAAGGTGAGTTTATCGGCGAAGAAGGGAGCGGGTTTGACAAAGCGCGTGACCAGTTGCGCGTGACCGGGTGTATCGTGGCCCTGTGTTTTGTGAAAGTCGAGCCGATAGACCATGCCGTCGCCGTTAAACAAACCTGTCCAGCCATCTTTTGACGGCAGTACCGCGTTTTCGGTTGAGGGGAGGGCGATGGCCGGATCGTCTTCTGGCGTGACGACTGGAGAGGCGATCGACCCCGCAGGCCCAACGATGAACACATGTCCTTGCATGTCGGCAGGTAGCGTGCCGTTGGTGTAGGTGTTGTCCGATTGTCGAACTTTGATGGTTAACGCTAGCGGCTGGTGTTCTGCATCCTGTCCGTAAAACTCGTCTCGGCTGACGGACAGAAATGCTTTTGGGAAATCGGTTTGAACTGAACTAGAGGCGATCGCAGGTGATGTTGGTAAATGCGAGGTAGAAGAAGTCATGGTAGTTGGCTGGTAAGGTGACGATTAACAGGAACCCTGTAACGCCGCCGTATCGGTGGTTACTCGATAGCTCAGGCAGCGGTGTCAGAGCTGTAGTCATGTCCGCTAGGACATCGAAGCCAAGGGGATATGGGGGCTTCGCCCCCAGCCAGGGGTGAAACCCCTGCACCCCGTTCTAAAAACCAAGGGGTGTGTGGTTCGCCTCTAGCCAATGGTTTCACCCCTGCACCCCGTCCTAACATGAATACAGCTATGTATCTCATTGGCTGCCGAGACAGCGGTGTTACGTGTTATTCGAAATGAGGAAAAACTTCTGTATTGAACAGCGTTTCGATTTGCTGGAAGCGCTCCTCTGGATCGTCGAGCTGTTTCCCTAAACCGGGCATATGCGCGGGATGATTGGGATTGATCCGATCCATCCAGTCGGCAAAATCGGCGCGAATGTCGTACTTGCGAGCAGGCGGATGCTGAAGATCCGACAGCCAGGTGGTATGAGCCGTGAATCCAAAATTGAGTTTGGCGTGGCTCAATTTGTATTGCGGGCCTTTGCCGAGATTGCTGGCGTCGAAGATCCACAATTCGCTCTTGCGTGACCAGTTCTGTGGGTTGGGATGGTCGGGTTCATACGAAAACCGCTCATTCGACTGCGTCACCACGCAAACGACGTAGCCCTGCGATTGATCCGTGGTGCCGTAACGGGGGACAAACTGAGCCGAGGTACCAAAGACGCCGCGCGGAAACTGATAGCGATCGCGCTCCAGATCAGGGGTGGCTAACTCCAGCTTCAGCGGTTCGCCCGGAGTTTGCACCCGATTCACCCGCACTCGACAAAGCTGCGCTGGAATTCCTTCAATGCGCGCATGAGCAACCACGCTATCGATATCTAATTCGCGATGCGGGTAGTGTTTATACATTTGATAAACAAAATCGGGGAATAGCTCATACCAAAGCCCCCAGCTATTCCAATACAGATCGGTATAGGCCGGAAGGATTTTATGGTCGGCGTTATCGCGATAGGCGCAAAAGGCGATTCCCCAGGGATATTGGTTCAGCGACAGATCTTTATAGCTGAGATCCGATCGCGTGACCTGCTCGTTTGGTTTGGCCTTCGGGTCGATCACATAGCTGGAGATGTGATTCACATCCGTTGAGGTCGTCACCATTCCGACGACAGGCGTACCTTGCGATGCCGGATCAACTGGGTTTGAGGGTGATGTAGTTGCCAGTCGATCAACCTTGTGCACAAATTCAGACGTATCCCAGGCGTTGATATGGCCTGCATGAAGAATCAGCTTGCCGTCTGGATTGTTGTAATCGGTCACAAAGTGAACCAGCGCTTCCGGCAGGCTGACAATCTGTGCTTTAACCGATGGCACACCGCTATTGGGAGAGCGGGGAACATCAATCTGTAAGTCATCTCGCGAAATCACATACAGTTTGGTTTGATGGGCTTGCGGATACGCGGTGAGTTTACGCCAGAAAACTTCAAAGCGATCGCCTTTGGGCAGATCAGGAATCAGGTCATCTGAGCCAATCTTGAGGCTGGTATCGGCGAGGACGATGTACTTTTCGGTCAGTCCAATCTGGTGGAGCGTTTGCTCAATCCGAATCGGGCTACCGTTTGGCTGCGTCACCAGCCAGGTTTTCACAGGCGTGACCTGACCGTCCCAATACACTAAATAGAGAAAGTCGTTGCTCAGCCTTAATAACCTGAAGGTTGCATCGACGAATCGCCTTAGAACTTTGACCGTTGCAGCTAGCAGTCTACGCAAGGGCCTTTTCCAGGTGTGTAGCTTTAACTTGTGGGTCAGCCAACGGGCCAGATTCAGGAGCGTAGAGGGTGACTTGACAATATTTACCGTGAAAAACTGACCTTTGTAGGCATCAAACACCGGATGGGCTGAGGTCATCACGGGCGGAAAAGGCGAGTGACTCCAGAGTTTCTCAGCTTGAACCACAGGTTGCCAATCGGCATTCAGTCCGACCGGGCCGAGCATCTTAAGCGAACAAGGATCAATTTCCCAGGGACGTCCAATATCTTCAGTGACAACGAGCCGCTCCGGCTGATCCTTAAATTTCAGCGGTACGAATCCCGTATTGTTTTGATTGTGCGTCCCAAAGCCTAATGAAAGGCGGGCAAACCCAACGGTATGAAACTGGTCTCTGGCGCTAAGCAGGGGATATTTAGGATATGTATCGGGTTCGCTCCGCTGTAGAGCGATATCGTTGTGGAGAGCAACATCCACATAGTAGCTGGGTGTTTTAACCAGGCGATTGGCTAACCAGGCTTGCCCACGCTTTTCTGTAAAGGTACAGGGAACGTCTGGTTCATCTGGATTGCTGGGCGTTTTATGAAAATCGAGCCGATAGACCATGCCATCGCCGCTGAGGACGGGTATCCAACCGCCGATCCCCGGACAAACAACGTTTGGGTCTTTGGTTGGATCAGCCGGAGGCGAATCGACCGCACCCGCCGGAGCAATGATGAACAGGTGGCCCTGCAAATCATCGGGAAGTTGAGTCGGTTCGTTATTTCCGTTGCGGATGGTTAGCTCCAGACTATTCGAACCATAAAATTCTTCACGGCTAACGGACTGAATCGCTTGCGGAAATCGTGCGCCTGTGAAATGGACTGTTTTGTCGCTGGAGATCAGCGTTTGAGGTAATGAAGTAGTTTCAGTCATGGTAGGGGCTTTCCCATGAATTTAGAGTGACGATAGGATTAATTAGGTTTCAGTGAATTCTTCTTCAGCAGTTAGACCCATCTCGATGCAAATCCCTAATTAGGTGTGCAACAGTCCACGGGAGTGTGACACACCCTGAGGAATGCTAGTGAGGTCTAGCGACTGACGTAAATGAATTCTGGTGCTGGGACTCTTGAGTGGATGGTGATAATAATCACCATGTCTTACTCTGTATGTTTGGTGAATCAGGTTTATGCGATCGCCATAAACCGCGTTCTCAATCTGCGCAGATCGCGAGCAGCCTTGAACTTAACCCTCAGGGGAGGCAAGCTTCACCGTGAGGCACTGCTCACTTACGAACATCAAAACTTCACACTCCAATTCCAGAAAATTACCTAAAAACCTAAAAATTTTGCTAATAAACGGCCAAAATTCACTCACAAGCGATCGCCCTTCACCGATGAACCTCTGAGCATTAGCAACGAATCTCCGCAGTTCACGCCTAAATCTCTGAGCTTTAACGAGGAAGCTAAACTATTCACACGCAAATCTTTTAACATTAACGACGATGTTCAAACATTCATTCATGAATCTTTTAGCATCAACGACGATGCTCAGAGGTTCACTTGCGAATCTTTTAGCATCAACAATGATGTTCCAAGCTTCATCTGTGAATTCCAACGCATCAACGATGATGTTCAACCATTCGCGCCTGAATCTTTTAGCATCAACGATGATGTTCAACCATTCGCGCTTGAACCGTTGAGCTTCAATGGTGCATCTCAGAAAATGGCAGAGCGATCGCTGAGACGGCGGTATTACGCATGGTCTACCTCATCCATTCTGCGTAATATCGCAACGTGTCTCCCGTTTGGATGAATCGTGCTTTACCAAGAGAATGACATGCTGGAGTCACATGAGCGGCAACCTTCCGTTCTATTTTGGAATTAACGTGGGTCTTCAACCAGGGGTGGTAGTGCGCTGCACTATAGCAATTCTCAATTTGAAACCGATTGCGGATTTTGCTCACCCAACGGGCGCACAAAATCCGCAATCGGTGGCAGTGCAAGCCCCCCTGCGGTGAGCCTGCACTGCCACCTCTGGCGAAAACAAAAAGAAAACGTGTTTTCTTAGGAACTTGATAGAAGGTTTATGTTTGCCCCCTCCCTCTTGACCTCACGAATGACTCCCCCACCTGGGTTGAACCGACAAACCCGCATTGGACTCTGGACAGCCGCTCTCCTGACCGGACTCGTTGGTGTAGTTAACCTGGTCTCCGCCGTGACGCCCAGCCTGCCCGCGCGAGTACATTGGCTGCATGAATTTTTCCCGTTTGAGATTCGCGCCAGTGCTCACCTGTTTGCGGCCATTACAGGCTTTGTGCTGCTAACGCTGGCGGCGAATCTGCTGCGGCGCAAACGACTGGCCTGGGTATTGAGTATTGTGCTGCTGATTGTCTCAATTCTCAGTCATTTATTGAAGGGATTGGACTACGAAGAAAGCTTGTTATCGGGTGTTTTGCTGCTGCAATTGCTGCTGATGCGTAAGGTGTTTACAGCGCAATCCGATCGCCCGTCTATTTTTCAAGGCATTCGTGTTTTAATTGGCGCGCTGCTGTTTACTCTGGCCTATGGCACGCTTGGGTTTTATTTGCTCGACCGGGAATATTCCACTAACTTTGATCTGGATTCTGCGATCGCCCAAACGCTGGCGATGTTCTTTACAGAAGACAATGCTGGCTTGCAGCCGACCACACGCTTTGGTCAATTTTTTGCCGATTCCATCGACACGATCGGAGCAGTTACGGTTGGCTATGCGCTGCTAGTGGTGTTGCGTCCCGTGCTGTTGCGCCGTGGTGCGACCCGACGCGAACGGTTGCAGGCGCAGGAGATTGTGGAACACTATGGATCTTCGTCGCTGGCTCGATTTGCGCTGTTTGACGACAAGGTGTATTACTTCAGCGCATCGGGTCGCAGCGTGATTGCCTATGTCCCGAAAGGTCGGGGGGCGATCGCTCTGGGAGATCCGATTGGCCCAGCGGAAGAACGGCGTGAGGTGATTGTCGGATTTCAGCAGCTTTGCGCTCGCAACGATTGGTATCCGGCCTTTTATCAAACCCTGCCCGATGATCTACCGATTTATCAATCATTGGGATTTCGAGCTTTAAAGATTGGCGAAGAGGCGATCGTTGACCTGAAACAATTCACATTAGAAGGCAAAGCGGGCAGAAACCTGAGAACACCGCTGAATAAGTTCACTAAAGCTGGATATCAAGTAATTTTCTACGCGCCGCCCATTGCCGACGATCTGTTGCGAGAGTTGCGTGTGGTCAGCGATGAATGGCTGCAACTGGTACAGGGATCAGAGAAAAAGTTTTCATTAGGTTGGTTTGATGAGAACTATCTGCGCGAGTGTGAAATTGCTATCGTTCGCACACCCGCTGGAGTGGTGAGTGCGTTTGCCAATGTGATCTCAGAGTATCAACTGAATGACATTACGATCGACATGATGCGTCGCCGGATTGATATCGAACAAGGCACGATGGATTTTCTGTTTATCTCCATGTTTCAGCACTTCAAAGAGCGTGGCTATGACGGATTTAATCTGGGCTTATCAGCGCTGGCGGGAGTGGGCGAAGAAGAATCGTCGCGACGCATTGAAAAAGGAATTCGCTATCTCTACGAACATTTGAATCAGTTCTATAACTTCAAAGGACTGCACGCGTACAAAGAAAAATTTCATCCCCGCTGGGAGCCGCGCTATCTCATCTATCCCAGTCTGACCAGTTTGCCAGATGTGGTGGTGGGGCTGATTCGCGCTGATTCGGGCGATCGCCTCCTCGATTACTTCAAACCAGGGTCATGAGCCATCCTTCTGTTTTGCACAAGCGTTTGAGTCATCTGCTGCCATCATTGTTGGGGATAGTGCTGTTTGGGGCGTCTATATGGGCGATCGCACAAGAGTTGCGCCACTATCCCCCTCACACCATCTGGCATAGCCTGACCGCAATTCCCATACAGCAGGTGGGACTGGCGATCGGGCTGATGATGCTGAACTATCTGGATATGACGGGCTACGATGCTCTTGCTGTGCGCTATGTGGGACATCCGGTGGCTTATGGTAAAACGGCTCTGGCTGCTGTTACCAGCATTGCCGTTAGCAACAGCGTTGGCTTAGGGTTGTTTAGCGGCAGTGCGGTTCGCTATCGTCTGTATTCGACAGTAAGCGTACCTGGAGTGGCGATCGTTCATATCATCGCCTTTTGTAATCTCAGCTTTTGGCTGGGGCTGTTTATGCTGGGAGGATTGGTCTTTATCCTGGAGCCTGTCTCGGTTCCGGATCTATTAAATTTGCCGATCACTTCCGTTCGTCCGCTCGGTGCGGTATTTCTAATCGGCGTTTTGTCCTACCTGTTCTGGAATCTCCTCAGCCGTAAACCCTTAAAATTCTGGGCCTTTGAATTTCCCCATCTGCCGTTTCATCTCGCGCTGGGACAGGTGGCGATCGCGACGATAGATTGGACATTGGCCACTGCCGTATTTTACGCGCTGCTACCAGCCTCTACAACTCTGTCCTACCTTACCGTCTGCGGAATTTACCTGCTCGCCCAAATTGCCGGAATTATCAGCAACGTTCCCGGTGGCCTCGGCGTCTTTGAAACGGTGATGTTGCTCTTGCTCGGTCATGCGATCGGCTCCACCACACTCTTTGGTATTCTGTTAGCCTATCGAGTTGTGTACTATCTCCTGCCGCTGGGCACTGCTGTCTTACTGTTGGGATTGTACGAAGTTCGGCAGAGAATGGGAGGTTAACTCAACGGCTGTCCACCATTCAACCATTCCTGTAAGAACAGGAGCGATCGCTGCCATTGAGGCTGCGGCAAACGGCTTGCAGGACAACGCTGCCGCTCCGCAACAATTGCAATTTGCAAATAGGGCATTTCCCTATCATCGCGGCTGGCTCGCTGGCGGAGGTCGTCTTGGATCGCCTGAAAGGGCTTGCCCCGTCGAATGGATTCACACACGCGATCGCCATATTGAGATACCTCTTCATCCGACAACTCTGCAAGCGCGGTCAGATAAACTTCTGCTTCAGAATAACCAAAATTATCGTAAATATTTTGAGCGACTTGTTGCTTAAACTCACGCAGCAGCATTGCAGAAGGAGGAGCGGTAGAACAGCCTCCCAACCAACCCATGCACAACGCTAGCAACATCCCAGAAATACGGTTAGGCATTTGCAGACGCGTGTAAGGAAATAGCGCTTGGTTCTACCCCATTATGCCTTCCCGAATTCTACCGTCTTCTAATAAAACCGTGCGATCGGCGAAATCTACTGTCCGTGGGTCGTGGGTTGCCATCAGAATCGTGCAGCGTTCTTCTTTAGCGAGGGTACAGAGCAGTTCCATGACCTTTTGCCCGGTATGGGAATCGAGGGCAGCGGTCGGTTCATCGGCCATGATTAAGGCAGGATGCCCTGCCAGAGCGCGGGCGATCGCCACTCGCTGCTGCTGACCACCGGAGAGTTCACGCGGTAAGCGATGCGCCTTATCGGCCAGTCCCACCTGCTCTAACAGCAGTTTGCAATCGCGCTCTAACGCCGCTCCCCGGACGCCTTTGAGTTTGAGCGCCAGTTCCACATTCTCGAACGCGGTCAGCGCGGAGAACAAATTAAAGTCCTGTGCTACAAAACCGACATGATGCAGCCGAAATTGCTCCAGTTTACAGCGAGGCATGGCAGTAATCTCTTCGCCCAACAGCCGCACCTTGCCTGTTGTGGGCGTCAGCAAACCCGCCAAAATTAGCAGCAGGGTTGTCTTTCCCGCTGCTGATGGCCCCATAACCAGTTGCACATGCCCCCGACAAACGGTGAGATTCACATGACTGAGCGCTAAAACATCACCAGATTTGGACTGATAAAGTTTGCTGACCCCTTCGGCAGCGATCGCTTCCTGGGGTGCCGTCATCAGGCTGGTTTTGGCAAAACTGTTGTGGGCGATCGGTGTCATAGAGTCAAACCCCACTGTGATGGTCGGAATGGATGATTTAGGACGGGGTGCAGGGGGGAAACCCTTGACCGGGAACACCCTCACCCCTTTGGTTTTCAATGTCCTAAATCAATGTGGCTACAGGTGGCTACAGCGATACATCAGAGAAGCAATCAGCAGAAATGGAATGAAGCGGCTCTAGAACGAATGTTGATGTACTTTCCCTACTTTTAGTCTAAATGCGACACACCTGTGGGACATCAGACTGACAAGAATCTTGAGGTTTGCGAGAGCCTTTTTTAACGTGAATTCGATCGATCGCTTCCTTTTAAGTACATAGACACACTTCAATACAAAAAACAAAGGGCGGATGCCGCACCCCGAAGGGGTGCGGCATCCGCCCTTTGTTTTTTAATAATTATGTCTAACCACTTAATTGTTCTCCGACAAAGGTTAAAGAATCTGCTAAGTGTTGCCGCCAATATCGCCAGCTATGGCTTCCCGAAAATAATTGCAGCTGATTTGTGACATGCAGTTGATCGAGAAGTTGATGAAACTGCTGATTTTGATCGACATAAAAATGTTCGTCTGATGAGCCTGTATCCAGATAAATTTTTAGATGCTGTAGCGTATTGCTGGAAAGAGTTTTAATCACATCCATGGGGCTGTTTTGTGGGCCACTGCGATCGACAAAATAACCGCTATGGCTAAACAAAATTGAAAAATGATTGGGATAGTGCAGCCCAATATTGAGGGCACCCCACGCGCCGGATGACAGACCTCCGATCGCCCAGAAAGTGGGATTGGGTAAAGTGCGATAGCGGGTTTGAATGATCTGAACCAGCTCAGAACCGATCGCCGTTCCAACGGAACCATTCGGGCCATCGAAATATTGGGGGTCCCAAAACGGGCTGGAACCACGCTTATCATTGCCATCGGGAGTGATAAAAAGGCTGGGAGGCAATTTGCCTGAGCTATACAGTTGTTTTAAGGTTTCTAAAGCGTTTCCTTTGTCAAACCAGTCAGTGGGATTGCCGTGTCCGCCGTGCAAGAGAAAGATGACGGGATATCGCGCCTCAGGATTTTGATCATAACCGGGTGGTAAGACGATTCCATAGGTGCGCTGGCCGCCCATTGCTGCACTGGTATAGGTTTCATACTGAACGTGAATGGCGGCGATCGCGCTCTCAGATGGCATCCCTGGAAGCAGGGGTTGATGAGATGGCGTCACGGATTGAGCGCTGAGTAAGGGGGCGATAGGGGCAACGCTGGCCAAGCCGCAGGTTGAGCAGGTTAGCAAGAAGCCAATCGAAAGAGTCGCAAACGGTATAGTAGTGAGTCGCATAGTTGAATCACGGTAAGAAATACTTGGTGGAGCTGTCAGCCTGGCGATTGAAGTCGCGGCTCCCCGAACGAAGTCCGCCTTGGCGGCCTGGGGATTGCAACCTGCTTTTGCAGGTTTGGTTTGAGTAGCGGTGGTTTTAACTGCTCTCCTGCCGATGCAAACCACATTCTCCTACCCAGGTGGCGATCGCCTCATTTACAGCGTCGGGATATTCCGCCATCACGACATGACCTGCATCGGGAAAGTGCAGATGTTTGCCGGGGGTGAACTGCGACGCTAACGCATCGCCCATAGCACGGTTAAACATCGCATCCTGTCCACCGCTAATCACTAAAGTTGGAATGCGCTGATGGCGATCGGTTTTGCGTCGATTGAAAAAGTTGTAGCCCCAAAAGATTTGCAACGCTCGATACGGATGATGATCGACAGGTACCGGACTTTCACCAAAAAAACGTTTTACCGTGTCGTGAGTGTGCGTGCTCGTCATATCGTTGGTTAACCGTTGGGCGATGGGCAACCGATATAGATGTCTGCCACCCCACGTCAACAGCTTCATCAGTGGAATCTCCCACCAGGGATCTAAGTCATGCGTACCGCCGCTGATCAGAATCAAGCCGCTGGTGGCCTGCCGCTGTGCCCACTCCAGCCCGATCGGAACTCCATAGCTGTGACAGCAGAGGATGGGAGGAGTGTGAATGCCGACCTGATCCAACAAGCGTTTTAGATCGCGGCAGTGGCGACCGATGGAATAGCGTGAGTAGGGCGGCGATTGCCCGTGACCTGCCAGGTCATAGACCAATGACTGCCAGCCCTGATTGCAGCAAAACTCGTATTGCGATCGCCAGTTAAACCGATTACCCAATCCACCGTGGAGAAACACAATTCCCGGCGGTTCGCCTGCATGATAACAAACGTATAGCTCTACTCCCTGTCGCAATCGCACTAGTTCTCCAGTTAAGCGATCGCGTGTTTGTTTAGCAGATGATTCAAACGAGGGAGGAACGTGAGCCATAGTGCGTGAACCCCTTTTACTGAGGAATGGAGAGGAATCCAAACGGTCATTAAAATTGAGTGTAATGAGTCGTTATGAACGTCATAAGCACAAGGTGTGTTAGCGATATGACAAAGACTGGATTGAAACACGCGATCGCCCAGAGAACAGAAACACGGTTGGTAGAATGAGTGCTCAGCAGGTGAGGCCACGGGTATACAAAATCGGGCCTCGCACAACGCGCGAGGCCCGATTTCTGTTATTTGAACCGTGCAGCGCACGGCTTAAAGATAATATCGAGTAATGTTAATTAGTAGCTACGACGACGGTTGTTACCCCAACCGCCACCACCACCGCTGTTGCTAAACGAGCGATCGCGTGGTCTCTCTTCACGCGGTTTCGCTTTGTTAACTTTGAGGGTTCGTCCCATCCATTCTGCTCCATCCAGAGCTTCAATGGCGGCATCTTCCTCCGCGTCAACTTCCATTTCAACAAAACCGAAGCCTCTCATTCGGCCTGTCTCACGATCGACAGGAAGATGAACGCGACTGACGTTGCCATATTCCGCAAAAACGGCAGTCACGTCCTCGCTGGTAACCTCATAGGAGAGGTTGCCGACATAAATAGACATAGGGGGGATTCTCCAGAAATAAAAGATTTAAGAGGCTTAGATCCGGAGAGACGCCTGCAAATACTAGAAACAACACTAGAAACAAACACTGCAACCGAATACGCGCTCAGAAACAGTGTATCACAAGATTTTCAATCAATTCGCGGCACGAATACGCCATTTTGATGAACCCATGCAATTCCATCTGGATCAAGATCTTGCGTCCAGGCCGGAAAGTCAATTCGATCTTTGCGGCGACTGAGCGTATTTCTGGTAATGCCCAAGCGACGGGCTAATTCGCGATTCGAAAGAGGTTTGTCTAGATCGGTTCCCTCAACAAAATCGAGATACATCTGCCACAGCATGATCAGGCTAACGAATAAGATCAGCACCACTGCTTCGGGACGCTTCAGCCAGTCCTGCGTATTCGGGGACAGTTCGCCTCCCGGAGATGCGACGGTAGGAACCAGTAACGGTGGTTGAGTAGGAGTAGCTGCATCGACGACGACTGTAACGGTTGGTGAAGCGGGAGATGATTCGGGGGGATCTGGAGGGGCGATCGCCACCACTTCTTCTGGAGCGCTCTCGGCGGAACTGGTTTCGGTCATGAATTCCTCGGTAGGAGTCGGTTCCATTTCGGGTGGTTCAGTGAAGATGACTTCACTCGAAACACGGTCAGCAGTTGGTTCTTCCAAGGAAATCACCTCAAGGGCAGGATCTGCGACGGAACGATCGTAATCAACAGCAAATTCAACATCGGATTCTGAAGAGGGGGCTTCAGAATCCAGTTCTGTAATCAACAAGCTTTCCACGTCTAGATCTGCGGTGGGAGTGACCTTGGCAGACGCTACATCATTAAACATCGATTCCAGTTCAGCGTCTGCCGCAGGCGCTACTTCCGTAAAACTCGGTTCACTGAATATGTCCTCCAACTCAGGTTCTGGTGCGGCACTAATGGCCGATTCCAGTGCTTCAGCAGGAGGCATTTCTACATCGAGGCCTTCAGTCAGTAAATCGTCACTGAACACGGCGTCGAGTTCGATGTCTTCTGAAGGCGTTATCTCAGCATCGGGTTCCTCAATAAAGCTCACTTCAACGTCCGGTTCTTCAGTCCGTAAATCGTCACTGAACATGGCTTCGAGTTCGGCATCGTGTGGTGGATTTTCCTCACCTCCGGTTGTTATCTCCGGGAAAGCGAATTCAGCGTCCGGTTCTTCGGTGAGCGTGCTCTCACTTAATGCAGCTTCGAGTTCAGCATCTTCTGAGGAAGATGGCTCAAGGTCAAGTTCGTCCAGGGTCGCTATCTCGTCACTTGGTTCTATACTGGCCAGGTCTTCGCGGAAGATGGCGTCCAGTTCGGCGTCTTCTGAGGGAGATGATTCACCTTCGAGGTTATCCAGCAGGTCTGCTCTATCATCCTGATCTTCAGCAGGTAAGTCCTCATCGAACAGGGAAACCATATCCACGTCCGATGCTTCAGAGGCAGGGATATCAGTGAACTCCTCCAGTTCAGGTGTGTCTAGCGAAGGCGCTTTATAGGTTGCTTCTTCCGTGATGGACTGTTCAGTCAGACTCGCGTCACTAAAAATGTCCTCGAATTCAGATGCTTCTGCAACAGATTCGTCGGATTCAAGGGCTTCAGTCGGCCATTCTTCAGTAAGAAGCGGTTCAGGATTAGGATCGGGGGACGGTTCAGGGGCGATCGCTCCTGCCAATTCAGGTGCTTCAGCGACAGCGGTGTCATTCAGCAGCAAGTCAAAGGCTAGCTCGGTATCCGACGGGACATCGGGTTCCAGATCTTCTAAAAACTCCTCATTCAGCAGATCGGGTTCGTCAGATGCCGCGATCGCTGGATCTTCGAGGGCAAGTTCTTCAGTGGTGGCAGATTCAGCCTCAAAGCTCTCACTGACGAGTTCAGGCTCTTCATACAAGGATGGTTCGACTAACTCATTGTCCAACTCAGACGCTTCCACGGCTGGTTCAGACGCGAGTTCTGCACTAACGCTGTTTTCTGTAAACGGTTCTGTTTCAAAAATATTGTCAGCTAATGTTTCTTCCCCAAACACCTCTTCTGCGAACGGTTCTGGACTGGCCGCAGGTTCGCCGGAGAATGCTTCAGTTAAATCTTCACTTAAATCGTCTAAATCGTCTTCGGCTACAGGCTCATCCGTGGACACTTCTGTGCTCCACTCATCGGCGATCGCTTCTCCTGCTACAGGTTCTTCAGGGATTGCATTTGCGATTACATCGTCGGTTCCAGACTCTTCAGTTAACGTATCTTGATTGATATCGCTGATGGTTGCAGATTCAGCCAATGACAGGTTTTCAACCCTTTCGGCAACAGGTTCAAACGATTCGTCTGAGGATAGTGGGATGGCATCAGCAGCGTCGGGATGGCTTACTGGCTCTAGGTCAGACGGTTCAATTGGTGAATCATCGACATGGCTGGGCGGTTGCTCAGACGATTCATTCAAACTGATTTCTTGACTCCAGGCGACCGCACTGTTGCCCGCCTGCCGTCCATAAATGTGGACGGTTTCAATTGGCTCAATCTTGAGCGTTTTGATGCTGCCCAACACAAAATTGACCACCGATTGTTGGCCTAATGCTTTGTCGGATTCAAGCAGCACATGTAAACAGCGCTCTTGTCGTGTGACTTTAACCTTGATGCCTTTCGGTTCTGTGACACGATTGAGAATAGCAGCAACGGCGGTAGAATCGCCCTGTCTAGCTAACGTCAGTAAATCTTGCGAAGCCATAGCGATCGCCTTCGACACAGCTGAAATAATACCAACGCAGCAGGACTCATTTCCAAACGGTTGACTGGCTAGACTATAAGAGCATCTGCATTGTGGCAACGACCGCCTTTCATTGTCTCACGATAGCGAACCAAACGACAGGCTCAACAGATTCCGAGGGGAAAGCGCTTGGTCACTCTGAAAAGAAATATGTTGTGGCGGTGATTGGGCGATCGCCGGAAGATGAAATCGGGCGATCGATGTTCCCCTGATATTGGTTTGGGAAAATGCCTGCAATGCCCCGTCGTGGGTAGAGACGTGCCACTGGCACGTTTCTACGGGGGTATTGGTTATTGCCAAAAATTGGGGTTTGCAAACGCCTTACGTCAGACACCTACCGATGTTTTGGCAGGATGAACAGCTTATAAATGTCCGAAACATATACAGGTTTTTCTTGGCTGAAATCGAGACCTGCTTTGTTTAGGGTTTCGTCGGTGGTGACGAATAGAATGCGTTTGGGTTGGTTGAGTTGAATCTGGATTGCGGATAGATCAAAGGGTTCATCAAATCGTTTGATGACGCTAAGCCGACTGTAAAAATTCAGGCTGGGTTCGTTGACGCCGGGGGCAATGGTAACGTCGTTGACGCAGGTGTCGCAGGTTTCCTGGTGGAGAATATCAGCGATCGCCAGCAGTCGGCCTCCCAGAAAGGGGCGATCGAGTAAGGTCAGTTGATGAACAGTATCCAGGGCGATGATGCTAAAGGTAATGACGCTAATCACCCAGACCCAGATCACCTGCTTGCGCACGGCACTGATGCCGATCACAAGAGCGGTAATGAGATGCACGATGGCCCAGAGCTGTAGCGTTCCGGCTTTCTCAATGCTTTGCAGAATCGGGGTTTGGGGAAGTAAGCGGGGAATGACGATCAGCCCGATACCTAAGAACAGATACAGACCGCTCAGGGCCAGAAGGTTAAGTTTTAGCCAGCGGTTGGAATGCTCGATTTGCTGTTCCCACGCCTGCGCACAGAGGTAGGCGATCGCCGGAAAGCTGGGATAAATATACCAGGGCAGTTTGGTGGCCGATGCGCTCATAAACAGCACTACGACGAGAACCCAGATCACCATAAACAGGTTGATTTGCTGAACTGGAGCACGGTGACGCCAATAGCGCAGGCGCAGCCATGCCCAGCGATTTCGAAGCGTTGACCAGGTGGCGGGAAATAGCCCGATCCACGGGAAAAAGCCGATGATGAGCAGCGGCAGATAGTAGTACCAGGGGCCAACTTGATTAAGATTGGGACTGACAAAGCGATCGACATTGTTATAGAGAAAGGCATTGCTGGCAAATTCCCAACCATTTGCCCAAATCACCAGGATGTACCAGGGAAGCGTGATACTGCCAAAGATTAACAGTCCCGGAAGCCAGGGTGTTGCGATCAATTGCGCTTTGCACTGACCTACCGCCAGCAGGAAGAGGGCGATCGCCAAGCCACACAGCACCAGAGCCAGCGGCCCCTTCGCGAAAACGGCCAGTCCGAGCAGGGCAAAAAAGGCCAGATAGCGCCAGTGCGTTCCGGTACTGTAGGCCCAATACCAGCAGTACAGCGCTCCGGTCATAAAGCAAACCATCAGCATATCGTGTTGTCCAGTTCGCCCCAGCGCAAAGGTGAGCGGATTGGCGGCCAGAATGGTTGCGGCCAGTAGCGCGGTTCGCTGCGTTGCAAACTGGGCGGTAAAAAAATAGGTGCCAAGAATGAGCGCACTGGCCGATAGGGCAGAGGGCAAACGAACGGCCCATTCATTCAGGCCCACCACAGGAAACCCCAACGCGATCAGCCAGTGCAACAGGATCGGCTTATCAAAATAAGTGTCGCCATTGTAGACAGGTGTGATCCAGTCATGCCGAACCCAAATCTGGCGCGCAATTTCAGCCTGTTTTGCTTCTGTAATGTTAAACAGGCTATAACCATCCAACTGCCAGAAGAATAGCGCAACACAGAGCAGCAGCAGACTCATGAAGGGGAGGAGTGGAACGGGCGATCGCGGCTGCACATTAAATTTGGGAGTCAACATGGTTATTCTACGGCAAGCTAGCAGAGATGGTTTTAGGGATATGCAAGCCCAGGGTGATGGTTCTGGCGGCCATAAAGGACGACATCGCCAGCCAGAGCAGTTGATTGTTGTGAAAATGCCATGCGATCGCCGCTACAGGTGCAAATCCAATCAACGTCGCTAATAAGGATGACGTTCTGAGAATTCGCCCTTCGGTCAGTCCTAAAAAATAGCCGTCCAGCATGTAGGCGATCGACCCAAAGCCCAGCACCGGAAACAGCCAGCCAACGTAGACCTGAAGATGCGTAACTACATCCATATGGTTGGTCAACAGTCTGAAAATGGGTACGGGAAACAGGACAGTTGTCAATGCAAACGCGATGCCAAGGGCGAGGCTAATGCTGCCCGACAGCTTGACCAATGTGATGAGGCGATCGCCCATCTGCTGTCCCCGAAACACTCCGGCAAAACTCTCGGTCGCAAATGCCAACCCATCAATAAAATAGGCAGCCAGCGTTACCATTTGCAGCAGCAGCGTATTGGTGGCGAGAATGGTCGTTCCCATTGCTGCACTCAGATTGGTGAACAGTGAAAAGGTAGACACTAGCGCCAGCGTGCGAATCAGGATGTCGCTGTTCAGCCAGAAGGCCGCTTTGAGCGCTGAAGGTTTGAGAATATAGGGGGCGATCGCCTTTACCTGTCGCCATTGCCATTCGCGCATCACAAGCACCAGGCCCACCAGCAGCATTAAGTACTGGCTCAATCCCGTCGCCCATCCTGCTCCAGCACTGGCCCATCCCCAGCGAAAGACCAGCACATAGTCCAGCAGCACATTGGCCCCATTGCCGACGACAGATAGCACTAACACGTTTGCGCTTAATCCCCGTCCCAGAAACCAGCCAATCAGCACTAAGTTCATTAAGGTGGCTGGAGCGCCCCAGATCAACGCGTTATAAAACGCTAACCCCGATGCTTTGACCTCTGGCGTCGCGCTCAGCAGGGCAAATCCTACGTCTCGCAATGGATGCTGAAGGACTAGAATCACCAATCCGATCGCCAATGCCAAAAGCCCGTTGCGAATCCCAATCAGCAGCACTTCATCCCGGTCATCTCGTCCGAGGGCTTGGGCGGTGGTGCCCGTTGTCGCCATGCGCAGAAAGCCAAACGTCCAGTAAATGAAGTTAAACAAGACGGTCGCCAGCGCCACCCCGGCCAGATGCCGGATTTCGGCTAGATGTCCCAAAAAGGCCAGATCGACCAGACTGGCCAGCGGCACCATCAGGTTAGACAAAATATTGATGGCCGCTAACCGAAAAAACTGAGGATAGAAGCGCCCTTCACTGGATAGAACTGGATTAATAGACATCAGGCTCACGTGTGGCTGTCAGGTGTTCGGAAACCGCAATCGGTAGCTGTGCAAGTGCGCCGCAGTAGAACTTGCACAGCTACCGATTGTAATCATGAGAATCGCTGAATCTCAGCGCAGCAGATTGTAAGCAAATGTAACGAGCTTTAAGATGAAAGAAATGGAAATTACGGTATGTGTGCCATGTATCTGACCTGGTTGGACAGCAATTCCTGGTTGATTGAAATGGGAGGGCAGCGGATTCTCCTCGATCCCTGGCTCGTCGGCTCTCTCGTCTTTGGCAACATGCCCTGGTTGTTTAAGGGCGATCGCCCCACCCCTCGTGCCATCCCGGACGCGATCGACCTGATTCTGCTCTCTCAAGGACTAGAAGATCACGCCCATCCACCTACCTTGCAACAACTGAACCACACCATTCCAGTCGTCGCTTCCCCCAATGCGGCTAAAGTGGTGCAGGAGCTAGGCTTTTCTAACATAACGCCCCTGGCGCACGGTGAAACTTTCACCCTGGCGGATCGCGTTCAAATTCAAGCCATGCCCGGTTCTCCAATTGGGCCATTGTTAACCGAGAATGGCTATTGGTTAAAGGAGTT
>DATNPS010000343.1:0-10475 GCA_036703095.1 Crinalium sp.
GACTCCTGACTCCTTTACTTGGATATGGGATGTGGGATGGTAAGTGTGATTGTAAAGAGTTTGCCAGTGTTGCAGGTGTTGGGTTTGGAGGGTTTGCTGGAGAGTTTGCTGGATGTGCGAGTGATTGAGGGTGAAGTAAGAAATCAGGCGCATCTCATGAGATGCGTCTTCGGAGGCAATGGCAACGGCATCCTGAACAGCTGGATGGCGCTGTAGCGTTGTTTCAATTTCACCTAGCTCGACCCGAAACCCCCGAATTTTGATTTGGGTATCGATCCGGCCTAGAAACTCAATGCTTCCGTCGGGATGGTAGAGGGCGCGATCGCCCGTTTTGTACAGACGAGATGGAGTTAAGTTGGGATGTGCAACAAATCTCTCAGTCGTTAATTCAGGTCGGTTAAGGTAGCCATGCGCGAGTCCTTCACCACCGATGTATAATTCACCTGGAATGCCGACAGGGACAGGATTTAAGTTGGCATCCAGAATATGCACCTGCGTATTGAGAATCGGACGACCGATCGTGAGTGGATTATCGTTGGGATGCAGTTCCGCAACCGTTGCCCAAATCGTCGTTTCTGTAGGGCCATAGGCATTAAAGAAGTGACGATCAGCAGCCCAGCGATCGACGATTTGACTGGAACACGCCTCTCCGCCTGTAATGAGAACCTGGAGAGATGGAAGATCTGCTGGTGGTAAAACGGCTAATACGGCTGGTGTCAGCAGCGCGTGGGTGATGGCATGGTCTTCCAGAAATTGCAGCAGCGCGTGTCCCGGTAGCTGAGCCGATTTGGAAGGAATATACAGTGTGCCACCAGACCCCAGAGCCAGGGCAATCTCAAAAATGGAAGCATCAAAACTGAGAGAGCTGAATTGCAGAATTCGGCTAGCGGCAGACAGATGAAAGATCTGCTGCTGTGCTGCAACAACGTTACACAATCCCCGATGTGACAGAAGCACACCTTTCGGAGTTCCTGTAGAACCGGACGTGTAGATCACATAGGCTAAACGGTCAGATGTGACGATGGCATCATCTGCGACGAGAGTGGAAGTCGAGGAACATTCAAACGATCGCTGATCTAAACAGAGAATGTGGGCTGGCGATCGCGGCAATCGTTCCACCAACCAGGATTGAGTTAGCAGAATTGAAACCTGCGTATCGCTTAACATGAACTGGAGTCGATCGCTCGGATACTGAGGATCAAGCGGAACATACGCCCCTCCAGCCTTGAGGATGCCTAGAATTCCAGTCACCATATCAGCAGAGCGATCGACACAAAGCCCAACGAGATCATTAGCCTGAACGCCCATCTGCTTCAAGGTTTGCGCCAAGCGATCGGCGTGATGGTTCAGGTCTCCATACGTGAGTGATCCCGTTTCGGTGACAAGGGCGATCGCATCTGGATCACGCTGTACTTGTGCTTCAAAGAGGTGATGAAAGCAGCGCTCTCGACTCGATTTCCCTAAATTCTCCTTCAGAAGCGGAGCTTCAGATGGATTAGGAGATCGGCTCCATTCCGCTAAACACTTTTGTTCGACGGAGGTGAGCAACGGTAGATCTGACAATCGAGCGTCGGGATTGGCCACAATGCCTTCTAGTACGGTCTGGAAATGTCCGACTAAGCGACTGATTCTGTCGCGATCGAACAAATCGGTACTGTAGGCTATAAAGCCACTCAAACCATCCTGCGATCGCCATACGCTGTGCAATCCATGGGCGGGTTCCCACAGGTGAACCTCCAGATCAAAGCGGGTGCTGCTCGATGCCAGGGGTGCAGGTTCTAGCGTTAATCCTGGCAGTTCCAGCGATTGCATAGGGGCATTTTGCAGCGCAAAGGCAACTTGAAACAGGGGGTTGCGGCTGAGGTCGCGATTGGGATCTAATTCTTCTACCAGCTTTTCAAACGGCAAATCCTGATGCTCATACGCTCCCAGCGCAATGTCTCGAACGCGCTCCAGCAATTCACGAAATGTAGGATTCCCGGACAAATCCGCCCGCAATACCAGGCTGTTTACAAAGAAACCAATCAGTCCTTCAACCTCGCTGCGATGACGGTTCGCAATTGGACAACCGATCGCCATATCGTCCTGTCCGGTATAGCGATACAGCAGGGTTTGAAACGCTGCTAGCAGCGTCATGAACAACGATACCCCTGATTGCTGGCTTAGATGAGCTAACGCCTGAGTGAGCGAAGGAGAAATATGCAGCGGGTAGGTGGCTCCCCGGTAGGTTTGCACGGCAGGACGGGGGCGATCGCTCGGCAAATGCAGCTCAGGTAAATCGTGTAATTGTTTGCGCCAATAGGTCAATTGTTTTTCTAAAACATCTCCCTGGAGCCAATTGCGCTGCCAGTCAGCAAAATCTGTGTATTGAATTGGCAAGGGTGGCAACGCAGGAATTTTTCCCTCAGAAAATGCCGTGTAGCAACATGCCAGTTCGCGGATCAGAACCCCCAATGACCATCCATCGGCCACAATATGATGCATCGTCAGCAGCAGTACCGCATCCGTCGGATCAAATTGCAGCAAGGTGACTCGCAAAAGCGAATCGGTCGTTAGATTAAACGGACGCTGTGCCTCCGCTGTAGCTAATTGCTGACTGACGCGATCGCGATCGCCCACCGCAACCGCCTGCAAATTCACCACCGATAGCGGCACATTCACCTGCGGGCGAACCACCTGAACAGGTTGACCATCCAGCGTTGTAAAGGTCGTGCGCAGGGTCGCATGACGACGCACAATTTCATGAAACGATCGCTCCAACGCCGTTTGATCCAACGTGCCTCTAAAGCGAATAGCCGCAGGCACGTTGTAGAACGGATTATCTGGCGCAAGTTGGTAGAGGAACCAGAGTCGCTGTTGGGCGAAGGAGAGGGGTTTTTGGGTGTTGGGTGTTGGGTGTTGGGTGTTGAGTGGGAGAGAAGGTGGGGAGGATGGGGAAGGTGAAGAGGATGGGGAAGTGAAGATTACCTCTTCCTTGTTCCCCTTACCTCCCCCATCTCCCCCATCTCCCCCATCTCCCCCACCTCTTCCATCTCTCCCATCTCCCCCACCTCTCCCATCTCTCCTATCCTCGATCATCCAGTTAGTCATAGCTCTACTTCCTCTGCCTGTGCGGTTTCTCGCAACCCTTCAATGCGTTGGGCTAAGTCTGCGATCGTGGGGGTTTCAAATATGCTGCGTAATGGCAATTCCACCTGAAAGCGATCGCGAATACGTGAGATCAGTTGTGTGGCTAGCAGGGAATGCCCACCCAGTTCAAAGAAACTGTCATAAATGCTCACTGGCGTTCGTCCCAAGAGTTGCGTCCAGATCTGAACCAGAGTTGCTTCTAAGGATGTGGTAGGGGCAGCCGTTGGGCCAGGATCATGAACATCTGTCAGGTTGGGTAGCGGTAATGCAGTTTGATCCACTTTGCCGTTGGCGGTAAGGGGGAGCGTGTCTAGCACAACAAAGGCAGCAGGCAGCATGTAGGCTGGCAGGGTTCGTTTCAGCGCTAATCGCAAATCTCGTTCCGTTGGTATCTCCGATGAGTTGGGAACTACATAGGCGAGCAGTTGGCGATCGCCATTCAGCTCATTCACGACGACCGCTGCCGTTTGCACCATCGGATGTTTTGCGATCGCCGTTTCAATTTCACCCAGTTCGACGCGAAATCCTCGAATCTTAATTTGATGATCTGTGCGTCCCAAAAACTCGATATTGCCGTCTGCCCGATAAAGTGCGCGATCGCCCGTTTTATAAAGCGCTACAGTTTTATCATCAAGAGCCGGAAGGGTAACGTTGACAAATCTTTCTGCGGTTAACTCCGAACGATTCAAATATCCCTTGGCTAATCCACTGCCACCCACATAAATTTCACCAATCACATTGGCCGGAACGGGGTTCAGATGGGCATCTAGCAAATACACCTGCGTGTTGGCGATTGCTTGTCCAATCGGAATCGTAGTCGCGTTCTCTGGAACAGCCTGCACCTCATACCAGGTAGAAAACGTTGTGTTTTCGGTAGGCCCATAGACATGCAGCAGGTGTTTTGGCTTGCCCTGTTGCACAACGGAACGCACGCGATCGACATTCACCGCTTCACCGCCAAACAGCAGATAGTTGAGAGACTGAAATGCTGTGGGAATCTGGCTTACCGTCTGGTTGAATAACGCCGTTGTCAAAAACAAAATGCTAATCTGCTGCTGCTGCAATTCCGCAACAAATTCTGTAGGAGATAGGGTGATCTCGCGATCGATGCCAATCAAGCGAGCACCGTTCAGCAATGCACTCCACACTTCAAAAGTGGCTGCATCAAAGGCGAGGTTGGCCACTTGCGCAACGCGATCGCCCGGTTCGATCTGCACATAGTCGGTTTGACACACTAAGCGAGTCACAGCCCGATGCGGCACCATTACACCTTTAGGGATTCCGGTTGAGCCAGAAGTATACATTACATACGCAAGCTGCTCTGCGTTACTGGAAGTAGACAGGTTCTCATCCGATTCCTGAGCAATCGCTCCCCATTTCTGTTCCAGACAAATTACGGTTACATTATCTAGTTGCAGGGAATCGGCCCAGTCGGCCTGCGTTAAAACCACCGCAATTCTGGCATCGCGCAACATCAAGTGCAGTCGTTCTGGAGGATAACTGGAATCAAGCGGCACGTAAGCTCCCCCTGCTTTTAGGACAGCCAGCATGGCGGCGATCGCTTCCCCCCCTCGATCCAGACAAATTCCGACAGGCATCTCAGGCCGAATTCCTAACCGCTGCAAATATCGCGCCAGTTGATTGCTGCCCTGATTTAACTGCTGATAGGTGAACTGTTGATGGCCAAATTGAATGGCGATCGCAGTAGGATATTGTTGAACTTGTGCTTCAAAACGCTGGTGAATACAATCATGACTTGCTCTGGATGGCTGACCATACCAGCGTTGTAACAACTCGTGCTGTTCCTCAGCAGTTAATAACGGCAGTGCAGAAAGAGGTGTATCTGCATGAGCAACAATGCCTTCCAGTAACGTTTGAAAATGCTGTCGTAGAGCGGCGATCGAAGCGGCATCAAACAAATCCGTGTTGTAGACGATCACGCCGCGCAGTCCATCCGACTGTTGCCAACGGTTGCCCCACAAGTTTCTGAAGTTATCTGCACATTTCCAGACATATAGCTCCAGGTCAAAGCGCGATGTTTTGGTTTCCAGCTCTACCGGGCTGAGAACTAATCCAGGCAAGGCCAGTTGCGTCATCGGCGTATTTTGCAGCGCGAAAACCACTTGAAACAGCGGATTTTGTCCCAGGTTACGTACAGGCTGCAATTCTTCCACCAGTTTTTCAAATGGCAAATCCTGATGGTCATACGCCGCTAATGTAACATCGCGCACTCGATCCAGCAGCTCACAAAAGGTGGGATCATCGGCCAAATTGGTTCGCAACACCAGACTATTCACCAGAAATCCGATTAGTCCTTCCAATTCACTGTGATGTCGATTCGCGATCGGAGAACCGATCGCAATATCCGTTTGCCCGGTATATCGATGCAGTAAGGTCTGAAAAGCCGCTAGCAGCGTCATGAACAGAGTTACACCCGCCCGTTGACTGAGTTCTTCCAGCGCATCTAATAATCGCTGTGGCAGTTCCAACAGTTGGCTAGCGCCCCCATGCGTTGATGGGGTAGAACGAGGCACAGCACCGGGCAACTGGAGCCTTGGAACATCGTTTAACTGCTGCTTCCAATAGCGCAACTGTGCATTTAGCACCTCTCCCTGCAACCACTGTCGCTGCCAGTGGGCAAAATCAGCGTATTGAATCGACAATTCAGGTAGCGTAGTCGATTTGTTTTCCACAAATGCCGTATACAGTTCGCCTAATTCACGAATTAAAACGCCGCTTGACCACTCATCGAAAATGATGTGATGCAATGCCATTAACAACAAATGTTCGGTGTCTTGCAACTGCCACAGACGCACGCGAAACAGTGGGCCTTGCGCCAGGTGAAATGGACGCTGAACCTCTTGCCAGATTTGCTGCAATGCCACCTCTTCGCGAGTACTGGCTGTCACGGCACGCACATCAGTCACCGCTAAAGGCACTCTCACATCTGATGCGATCGCCTGAACCAGTTGCCCATCCATCACATCAAACGTCGTCCGCAGAATTTCGTGACGGCGGATCAGGGCTTGAATACTGCGCTGAAATGGCGATCGCTGTAAGGTTCCCGTAAGCCGAAATACAAGCGGGATAACGTATAAAGAATCCCCAGGTAGCAATTGCTCAATAAACCACAGGCGTTGCTGGGCAAAGGAGGCTGGAAAGATAAATACCTCTTCCTCCTCTTGCATTTGATTGGGGCTATCTAAAATCATTCACACCTGCATTGTTCAACCTCACTCTTTTGTAAAGGGAAAGAGGGTTCAGGGATTATGCTTTAAGATAGATTTTCCCAAGAACATGTGTGTTTTTTTATTGCAGTTTGATAACTATAGCGATCCTACAGCGATTGAAAATCGCTGTAATTTAGGAACGTGCGGCAGCAGCAATTCTCACTATGCACCGCCACCACTTTGGGATTTTGCGCGCCCGACGGGCGCGCAAAATCCCAAAGTGGTTTCAAAATGAGAATTGCTGGTGCGGCAGTGTCACACGTTTCTAAATTAAAAATTTGGTTTTAATTTATCCATAATCTTCATTGAGGCGATCGCGATCACTTCATGAATATTCTTCAGGTTTATCGTGATTTTTCTTCAGAGGTCAGAAGAGATCAGAAGAAGTAGAACATCCTTTCATCTGGTCTGTATGTCCCATCTAGCCAAAGCGATCGCCCTGCTGATCCCAGCTATCACGCTAGCCACTCCTGCGATCGCCCAGAACGTAAGCGTTCAGGAGTTGTACTCTCAAGTTCAAAACAACGTCTGCACGAACAACTGGGCTGGTGCATTGGATACTCTGCGATTTCTGATTGGTTCAGCTCAAATTACGCCAGAGTATCGGCAACAGCTTTTGATCTATCGTCATCAACTTGAAAGTCACCGGGCCGCAGGTTCACTCTTTGACTTCAGCAACGATCCCAACTGTGCAAACGCACTGCTACAATCTAATCCACTCGGTATTCCTGTCAATATAGCCCCTCCTCCTTTGGATTGGGAGCAAGCCGTTGCATCTGTTGGAGCATTAGGAAGTGGTTCTATGAACATCAGAGTTGAAGATGAAGGGCAGTCGGCTCAGGAATTATTCTGGGAATTGTTTATACGAAATGCAGGATCTGAGTCACAGCGAGTGGCAGATCTGGTGGGTCAAGAACCGATTATTGCCCTGGGTCAACGGGTTTGTCCTGCACTCCAGGATGGTGTTTCTCCAGAGCAAATCGTGACGGTTCTCGTGCAACAGGGATTAGAGTTGGAGCTAGCCCGAAACGTGGTGCAATCAGGCGCAGCAGCGTTTTGTCCCGATCACAGCGTAAGGTTGCAATAATTGGTCGCTAATAGAATGGCGTAGGCACGACGTGCACTACGCCACTCTCAAAGGTCAATTACTGCACCTTCTCCACCTGAGCTTGAATTGTTTGCCAAACGGACAACACGCCTTCTAACCATCCTTGAGCAAACACCACACGGCTCTGTGGATCAACCTGCAACAGATACGCAAAATCAGGATCATGCAGCCGTGCGTTTTGGGGATAATCCTTCAGATCTAAAAAACTCCACAGGTATTCCAACACTTCATCGTCCAGAGCAGTCGCTAACGCGGTCACTCGTTCAAAATGACGAAATTCCTTGTAGGAGAGTTTTGAGCTAGAACGAACGCCCAACTCAAAGCCTTCCTGGCGCACCTTGTTAAGCAGAACCTTCTTTTCAACCTGTAAACGGTCAACGAGATTGTCTTGAGTCGCAACTTGGAGCGTCAGTTCTTCACGAGTAATCATCATGTCTAGTGCCTCCTGGCAAATGGCAGAACTATTGAAGCGATATTTAACGGGTTGAAGTCGCTCGAATAGGACATCAGGGATAGCGACGGTGACTCTATGACTCACAACTTCATCCCGAAATCTGTTCACTTTTATACAATACACCTCTGGTATGCATAAAAATCAGTAGTGAAATAAATTGTTGCATAATATACAGCTCTTTATTGAAAGTTATGCAGCGACAGATGCTCCTTATACTGTTTTTATTTGAAGCTGCGCTTCTCTCTTGAGTAAAACCCGGTTGTTTTTTGGAGAGCCGCGCTCCGTGCGGCTCTCCAAAAAACAACCGGGTTTTAAGCGATTGAAAACCGCTGTAATTGGTATTAGTGTTTTTTCAGAAAGGCTATTTTGTATGCGAAGGAGGTTAGCTCAGATCTTGCACCATTTGCAGGAGCGCTTCGCGCTCCTGCAAATGGTGCGGATTTGGGCGGCGCTACACGCCACCCAAATCCGCTTATTGAGAAAAGTGCAAGATCTCAGTTAGGCAAAACCCAACCCCCTTCTCATTTATAGACCTGTGTTTACAGGGGTCACAGATCAATCACAATTTTGGTGACAGCCGTGCCCTGCTCTACGGCTTCATGGGCAGACAGTGCCGTCTCTAACGTGAAGTGGCGAGGGTCAACAACAGGACGCAACTGATTGGCTTCTGCTAATTGGGTTGCCTGACGAAGAATCTCGCCATGATGGGCATGACCTTCACCCGTTAAGAGGGGAAGCAACACGAACACACCGGAGTATGTTGCGGCCTTACGGGAGAGGGGCAAAAGGGAATGGCTTCCCCAGCCGTAGTTACTCACGACGTGACCATAGTTGCATACGGCTTGAAACGCATCATCCAACGTGGAGCCACCCACCGAGTCGTAGACCACATCAAAGCCTTGACCATCCGTAAATGTTTCTACGATCTGGGCGATCGCTGTAGTGCGATAGTCAATAGGGACAGCACCCAGTTGTCGCACCATGTCGTGTTTTGCGGCGGCGGCCGTCGCAAATACTTTGGCACCCCGCGCTCTGGCAATTTGCACAGCCACATGCCCTACGCCGCCAGAACCACCCAGTATCAATACTTTCTGACCTTCGTGGACATTGGCTCGATCGACCAGTCCTTCCCATGCAGTCAAAAATACGAGGGGTAAGGCAGCAGCTTCCCGCAGGGTGAGGTTGGCTGGTTTTTTCGCGAGTAAATCGGCATCGACCGCCGCAAACTCAGCCAGCGAACCTTGCAATCCGCCGACTCCGCCCGTCATTCCATACACCTCATCCCCAACCGAAAACGTAGTCACGTTGGCTCCAACCGCTACCACAACGCCAGCCAAGTCAATGCCTAATACAGCAGGCAAAACCTGTTGGGCATGGGGTGCTTTCCCGGTACGAATTTTGCTATCAAGCGGGTTAACACCACTTGCTTTGATGCGCACCAAAACCTGGTTTACAGCGGGTTCTGGGCGGGGAATTTCAACTGTCTGAAATGTTGCCGTTTGAGCATCTACAATTAGAGCTTGCATCGTAGAGGATAACTTCATCGTCTAACTCCTGAATAACTAGGTCGCCTCAAATCACATCTCCTCTCTTGTTCGGCATCGAGTATTTCAACCTTACGCCCTGTTTTTTTGCGATCGCACTTGCCAACTGTTCGAGCCGCTCCTGATTCCAAGCAATCAGGCTCAATCTGGCTTTGAGTGGCATCGTTTCACTGGCATCGTTTCATTGGCATCATTTCACCGTCTGCATGAATGATGCCTGACGTTATTGGGGGGAGAGAGGCGCTCCGACAATCCAGGTATCGTATTGACGAGCCAAATCCGTCCAACTCTCAGGCGGTGTTTGACCAATTTGTGGGAAAAATTCGTCGATGCCACCGGGCGTGAAGATGAAAAGTAATCGTGCCACTTCTGGCCCAAGATTCACCCATCCATGTACGCTGTTGCGGGGAATGACCACCGATGTTCCGGGGCCAGCCTCAAACTCTTCGCCCGTGCAGTGAAAGCGAAATCGACCTGCCAACACTTCAAAGATCTCTTCTCGATCTTCGTGATAATGGAGGGGTGGGCCGACGAACGGCGGAACTCGCGCTTCGATAATGGTGAAAGCCCCGCCCACATCTTTGCTATGGACACGGATCGCCATCTGTTCACCGGGCATTGTATCGAACCAATCGAGATCTTCATCCCGTCTGACAATGGCAACGTTATTTTGATTGGCTTGGGTACTCATTTTGTTGTCTGCTCCGGGGGTGAACTTGCTACCCGCCCGGTTACAGTTCATTATTAAGCGATCACCCCATGCGAACCATGCAAGTTCTTTAAGTTAAGCTTCAATATGATTAATTTATGTCTAAAGGTAGATTTTTGAGCGAAGTTGACTTGAAACACAGGATAGCCCTGCGAAATCTCAGCAATTCTCAGTATGAAAAATTAGCTGGTATTCGGCGGGATGTCTAGCTCTAGACCTTCTAGCATGAAGGTGAGTAGATGATCCCAATTGTCGAAATACATGTAGCGAGTCAACGCCCGCAAATCATCAAAAAAGGTCT
>DATNPS010000227.1:0-37769 GCA_036703095.1 Crinalium sp.
CTTTTCATCAGTAATTGGGCTTCACCAGTGCTTTCCACCACCGTTTCAGCCTTCCTCACGTCTGCTCTCCTTTCGGATAGGGATCACCCTATGCGTTCGGTTATGCATTCCCGTTCTCTTTCGAGTTAACGCCTTTCGCTTCTTGAGGAAGTCCCCCTTCCCCAGGGAATTGGTACTCCTTACGGATTCCCTACAGCAATCGCTGACCCTGTGGAAGTTATCACGTTCCGCATTCACAAGATTCGTCCTGGTTAGGTTCCATCTTTACCCCGGATGCTTGGTGTCACTACTTTTGGTTCAGGAGAGACCAAAGCCAATTGCATCAACCAATCGTGTCAGTTACATTTCGATTACTATTCCCTAACGAGGCTTCAAACAATGGTTCGCTAGGCTAACCATGCAGGACTTTCCCTTGCCCGGTTTCGCCCTGTAACTGGGCTACTTCCTTAGACTTTCATCTCCGCTCTCACACCTCATCATTGCTGATGACGCATGGGAGAAGTGGGAACAGGCTTGACACAAGCCGTTGGAGCTTTCGCTCACTTGTAAAATGCGACTTCGTGTCGCACCTCCTGGCGGGAGTCGAACCCACACATTGACTGTTTTTGAGACAGCCGCCTCTTCCGATTGGGCTACAGGAGTGAGAAATGGGAGGAATACAGGGGATTGACCCAGGCGACTATTTACCTCCCAACTGCCTCGCCAGGGTTTGAACCTGGAACTTCGCTTTCAAAGAGCGAGATGCTGCCAGTTACACCACAAGGCATTGAATTGGATGCCGAGGCTGGAGTCGAACCAGCATCTCCATGATTCAGAGTCACAGCGACTTTCCATGTCGTCCACTCGGCAATGAATGGCTGCCCCAGCAGGACTTGAACCTGCAACCTCACGGTTAACAGCCGCTCGCTCTGCCATTGAGCTATGGGGCACTGAGTGGGAAGTGACGGGATTGAACCGCCTTCTCGCCGTCTTCAGCGGCACGTGAGCACCAGCTTCACCAACTTCCCACAAGCGGAGGCTAAGAGAATCGAACTCTTGACGGTGTATTTCACCCGCAGGCGTTTTCAAGACGCTTTCCTCGTCCGTGCCGGACAGCCTCCCTGTTTGGCGAGGACGGAGGGACTCAAACCCCCACTCTTCAGGTTCGTAATCTGAGATGTTGTTCAGTTACACCACGTCCTCACGCAGCGGAGAGCAGCGGACTCGTTCGCGTAGCGTCTCCAAAGGAGAAACCACAATTGTTCATCCATCCGTTTAGCAAACAGCGCCAATATCCTAATTGGTTTACTCTCCATGATTGGTAGGTCGGGCAGGAGTCGCACCTGCAACGCAAGAAGCGGCTGTTTTACAGACAGTTGCCCACGCTGATAGGCGAGCCGACCTATGTTTGGGTTTTACTGCTCAAGGATGAGCAAGATTTGGCAGTGCCGACGGGATTTGAACCCGCAAGCATCGACTTGAAAGATCGACGGCTTTACCAATTTGCCTACGGCACCAAACTTTGAGATTTCTACAGCGTGCAAGTTTGAGAAGCTGTTTTTCAGCCTCCAAGGTTGGCGGAGGCTGTAGGAGTCGAACCTACTTCGCTGTTAGGCGAGTGACCAGTATGTAGGCTTCTCGGATGAGGGCACACCGTAGAACGCACAGACCAGGATTTAAACCCGGACAAAAGGCTTTGGAGACCCTTGTGCTGCCGTTACACCATCTGTGCATTGGTCGCAGCGGCGAGATTTGAACTCGCAATGACCAAGTTATGAGCTTGGGGCTTTGCCATTAAGCTACGCTGCAATGATTGGACTCCAGGGTGGGAATCGAACCCACGAATAGTCGGTTTTGCAGACCAACGCCTTCCCACTTGGCGACCTGGAGATAAATTTGCTGTGCAAGTTGAAGAAGCTGTTTTGGATTGAACTACCTCGCCAGAGGTTGGAGGCGAGGACTGGAATTGCACCAGCAACCTATCGTGTTTCAAACGATCGTTCTACTGTATGTAGGCTTCTGACATCAGGGCACAGCAACGAGGATGACAGGGATCGAACCTGTGACCACTTGCCTCGGAAGCAAGCACTCTGTCCATCTGAGTTACACCCTCATTGGGAGCCTTGACGGGAGTTGCACCCGCTTCTTTCTGGCTGAGAACCAAAACGACTTCTCTATTCGTCCACAAGGCTGCACGGGGATGATGGGATTTGAACCCACGATCTTTCGCTCGACAGGCGACTGCTTTGAGCCAGACTAAGCTACACCCCCAAGGTGGCGATTCAGTTTTCAAGGTGCAGGTTGGCTGATTCATCAGCAGGAATTAGAGAAAGCAACGCCGTTCCAGAGAATAGGTTTTCTGAAGGTGGCGGAGTACTTGCGTGCGTTGAGTGGAAAATGACGTTCCCTGATTCAATAAGTCGTCTTGAAGTGGCAGGTCAGTGCCAGAGAAATGAGTGGGTAAGAACTCTAAGAACTTCAAGAGACCCTTGTTTTGAGTAAGGGAGTGAGTGTTCATTGGATTAACTCCTCTGTGTCTCATCTCATACTACAAACATAGTACAACATACTACAAGGTGTCAAGGGGGTACTACAACTTCTTTGAGATGGGAGAGAACGACTATCAGAAAATCCTTGTACCGCTCTCTCCTACTGGCTCTGATCCCTAAGCTGGAGAGGAAATGTAGGCTTCGCTCATCTGCCACAGCTTGTAGATCAGGAACTCGGTGCGATCGCTCATCACCGCCAAGAACATCCCTTCGTGAGCGTCCTTGTCCTCGGCAATCCAGCTTCCGCTGAGTCCAACTTCCACAAACTCCTCATCGACAGCAATGAGGGTGACTGCTGAGCCGTACTCCCGATGTAGTGCTGTCTCTAGCACTTCCAGTTCGGGAATATCAGCAGGCAGCAGAAAGGAGGCTCGACCGGGTTCAACATGGAGCGATTCTCTTCGAGACGGCAAAGCCGAACGCCCTAACCGCATTGCCAGGAGAACTCGCTGGGCAATCAACAATTCGGGGTTGGTCATGGTCCGTTCCATATACAGCCCAACATCGGTGTAGTTCAGCTTCAACATCGGTCATGCCTCCTTTCTGGGCTTGAGGTCAGGGTTCAATAGGCTGCTGGTCTTTCCAGAACTGCTCGGCAAAGGTGATCGCAGGATGCATCGGTGCTTTAGGTCTGGTTCTCAGTACCATTCCGGTTTCATGCAGGAGACGGTCTCTTTTGCATGAATTGCATTTCTCGCAGGCGGTCACCACGTTGTCCCAAGTGTGGGTTCCGCCTTTTGATCGGGGAATAACGTGATCCAGTGTCAGGTGCTTGGTGCTGCCGCAGTACTGGCAAGTGTGGTTGTCGCGGCGAAAGACTTCTCGTCGATTTACCGGAGGAACCTTCCAATGCCGCTCAGGATTGCCGCCCGTCAAACGAATGTGGTCAGGAATTTGTAGTACGACACTGGGAGAGCGAACTTCCCATTGCTGGGTGCTACTGAAATCCAGGGTCTCTGCCTGTCCGGTAACCAGTAAAACGATCGCCCGTTTCAGGTTGATCCGCGCCAGGGGCAAGTAGTTCTTAGAGAACACCACGACCTGGTTCTGAAGTATTGGAATTTTCTGTCGCTGTTCGGTCTGCATCAGTTTTCTCCTCAAAAAAGAATCCCCGCCTCTGATCACCAGGAGCGGGGGTTGGGGAAGTTAATATGCCTTTCCCTATGTCGGTGTCAGGGTTGCCCTGCACCTCCCACTGCTAGTGGATTGACCCGGATTGAGTCGTCCGGCGATGTTGCTATGGATACCTTCGCTGACGGATTTGCCGCCGCTAAACCAATACGTCCCCTCAAGCGCAAACAGCGCCGCTGCCCTACCCAAACAATGTTGGGGTCGAACATGGACGCTGGTTAAGGTGGCGAGGATGCGTATCATGGAAGGCTGTAGTATTTGTATTACAATTCTGGATGTCTACATACTACACTTGTAGTATTAGGTTGTCCATCCCTTTAAAAAAATTAGGGCGTTGGTTATGAATACACCCAAACGAGGTAGCACTTCGGAAATGCAAGTTACGAGTATCCGCTTGGAACCGGAACTGAAGGAGCGATTGCGGGAAATCTCCGGAGAGCAGGGGTATCAGACCCTCATCCGAGATGTGCTCTGGCGGTTTGTAGAACAACAAGCAAGACCAGACGAGTTCCTGCATGATGGAAATCGGCAATTACACCAAAGGGAGAATGGCTTCGCACTGCCCTCCTATCCCTCAATGTTTTCCATATCAGATATTCAAGCGACGTTTAGGGCTGTTGCCCAGCAAGAACAGCGATGCGCTATTACAGGTCAACTGATCCGTCCACAACAACCCATGTGGTTGGGATTGACAATGACTGGAAATATGGTTCCTTTGAGTTTTGAAATGACTGGTTATAGAGAGTGAGGCAATCGCTCATAATTCCCACCATCACCCGATCGCGATGGCTGATCACCGCTGTCTCAATATTCACCGTTAAGGCAGAACTGAACCAAACTCGCCCAGTAGGACTGAAACACTGGCTCTATGGTCTTGAGATTGAGCCACTCGTTGGGAGCGTGAACATTGCCACTTTCACAACCATAGGCATTGATGATGGGAATTCCCAACCGACTAATCACGTTACCAACACTGCCTGCACCATTGGCGACTAAAGCAAGATCTTGAATCTCGTTTTCTGAAGCTACTCTGTACTGCGCTGCATTTTTCTGCAAAATCTGAACAAATGGATGCCCAGGATCAGTCAGATAAGCGGGTTCAGATTGGAGCACTTCCAGCGCATACTGAAAATCGGAACGCGATCGCTGCAAATTCCGCAGTTCTTCTTTAATGGTTTGTACGATACTTTGAGTTTGTTGGGAGGGAAGCAAGCGAATGTCAATGAAGGCTTCTGCCTTGTCAGGCACTACATTGATTGCTTCACCACCGTCAATCTGAGCAATGTTGAAGGTAGAGCCGAATTCAAAAAATGGTTCGGTCTGTCCTTCCAATTGAAGTTCCAATAAAGCAGAGCAGGCACGTATCAGCGCATGAACGGCATTTCTACCCTTTCTGGAGCGACTGCCTGCATGAGCTGCTTTGCCGTAAGTGGTTAGTTTGAGCCTCAGCCATCCCCGTGCCCCGATCGCAATTTCATCAAAGCTCTGATAGCCCAGAATGCAAACATCAGCTTTGGGCGCATGATGGAGAATCTCTCGAATTCCAGAAAAGTTGCCCGATTCCTCCTGAGCGTCGAATCCGAGAAATAGTGAGCCGTTGAACTGGGGCGAGTCTCTCAGCGCCTTTGCAAGATAGATGAATAGGGCGATCGCCCCTTTCGAGTCAGCCACCCCTCTACCGTAAATCCGCGCTGCTTCGCAGATACCGCAAGGGTCGTCCACAATCGTTCCAGCAAATGGGTCATGTTGCCATTGAGTGCGATCACCTATAGGTGCGGTATCAAGGTGTGATTGTAGCCAGATTGTTTTCGTTGCAGTTGCCGCTTGATGATGACAAATAACTGAGGGATGCTCCGGATCTCCGATCAAGAGTGGCTTGAATCCAAGAGCAGTGAGCTTTTCTGCAACACAAGTAGCGATCGCTTTCTCCGATTCGACTGACGGAATTGAAACAAGCTGCTGGAGAAATTCAGTGATTTCTTGAAAGGGAACTTGAGGAGGTTTCCTGCTGTGAATGAGCATCTGAGTTCTATTATTTGTGCACTCCCTCACATCATCACTTGCAGTTTTTCCAACTTGACCTCTAATAGCCACTATCCGCTACACACATCCCCTGGCACTTGATGCCATTTGTTGCTGTTCTTAGGCAGTGAGGACATAGGATCCTTTCAGCATCTGACTTCGGACGACTCTCGCCTTCTGCATTTGTCTGCACTATTTCTGGTTCAACCTGGGAATCGAGGAGCATCAAAGTAACACTTTATTAAGCTATCAACTTCTTCATTCTACAACCCGATATGGAACTGCCGTAACTGCCAAGATTCGTTGTTTGAACCATCAATAAAACCTGGTGATCAAGCGCTGGACGGCGGTCTGTACGCCATTCCTTTGCACAGTAGTAGCGTTGGATTGGGCACGGGTAGCCATGTCAGGTTGCAGGGCGAGTTGGAGAGCGATCGCCAGTGAATCGGAGGTCGGTGTGCCCGGTGCGTGCGCGATGCCGATACCGAGATTGTGAATTCGTTGTGCCCAGTAATGCTGGTCGTACATTTGCGGAATGATGACTTGAGGCGCACCAGCTAACGTGGCTGTGGTTGTAGTGCCTGCGCCCCCGTGGTGGACAACGGCGGCAACCCGTTTGAACAGCGCCTGCTGGTTGACCTCACCAATGACTAAGCAATCGGGTTCGTGATCCACCAGTGACAGGTCAGCCCAACCTTGGGAGATGATCGCCCGACGTCCAAGCGATCGCGCCGATGTGACCATCACCTGACTGAGATTTTCTGGTGCACGCATGCTGCCAAAGCCGAAGTAGACGGGTGGCTCGCCAGCGTCGAGGAACGCCTCCAGTTCGGGGGATAGAGGACGCTCATCCGGTAGAATCCAGGCACCGGGCTGGAATATAGACTGGTCTAAGGGATCGGGCCAAGGTGCCAACGTCGGGTCGGCTGCCAACCAGGGCTGGTCGGTGAGAATATGGTGGCGCACCTCGCTGACTGGCGGGAGTCCGATGGATGCGCGATGCGAGTTGAGCAGGCTGCCCCACAGGTCGTTCCAGCGTTGGGCATCCTGAACCCAGAGGTCACGGTAATCGTTTTTTATGGGTATCGGCGTATCTCCCAGTGTGCCTAGAACAGGTGGTGCATGGTGGGGCGATGGTAGGACAATCGGACAGTAGGCGACGAAGACGTACGGAATGCCCATTTTCTCTGCGATTGAGGGGGCGGCAATCTGGAGGGCTGTTGCTCCCACGATGACATCACCATCTTGAGCTGCCGCTGCGATCGTCTCAAATTGGGTGGCAACGGTGTCTGCCATCATCTGCCGCCGCTGCTCGGGTGTGGGTCGGGCTGCTGCTGGGTTAGCTTTCCCGGTCGAGCGCAGTTCCGAACCAATCGGTATGACGAACATTCCCAGACTCTCGATCCAGTCGCAGAAGTCGGGCGGCACGCACAGGCGAACCTCATGGTCGAGGGCTTGCAGTGCTAACGCGATCGCCACCAGTGGTTGGACATCGCCCCGTGATCCGATCGTTGATAACAAGATCCGCATCATTACCTCCAGTTAGGGCGAGTGAGAATCTTAGACTTGACGTGCACGCATCGTCTTCAAATATTTAACAGCCGCTTCCTCCGCCGCTGCATGATGGGTAATTGTCGCTGAGCGTAACGATCGATAAAGTTCGATGCACCGTTCCAATGCGAAATAACAACTCTCCCGCTCGTGCAGAGCGATCGTGCTTTCAAGGGCTTCAGCGAGGGTCGGTGTAAGCTGTTCAATCTTCCGAACCCCGCTCGGTTTGCATCCTGCTTGCAGGAGTCCTAGAGGACTGAGAACAGTGTTCCGGAGATAGGAAATGAAGTCTAGCGCTTCAAACAATTCTCCCCGCGCAATCTTGCCAGTTCCATAGTGAATCCATATCCAGAATCGATCCTCGATCCACTGTTCATTGGGCAAGGGATACCGACCCGTGCTAGCAGCATAAGCCTGGGATAATCGATTGTCGCGCTCCCACAGAACGACTGGCTCATCGACTCGCGTTTGAACATCATGAATGGACAAAAACTTGAGATCAACATGCAGGAGCGGTGAGCCATAAAGGCAGATCAAGACCCGTGGCTCACCAACATGCTCACCTGTAAACGACGCTAATAACTCTCCCAGGGATGCAGCAATGCTCTGTCGCTCCGACATCACTTGGGCAAAGCTCTCATGCTCCACGGCGATAATCAAATCGAGATCACTAAACTCATCCATCGAGTTCTCTGCCCAAGAACCTGTTGCTGCAACCCCCACCAATCGCGGGTCCGACGCAAAATGGGGTAAGGCTCTGCTGATGAACAGTTGATGAGTGGTCAGTGCAGTCGTTGGAACGTCCATAGATTGGGTCGTGAAGGGAGTTAATAGTTGATGTGGTCTGGCGATAAGCTTTAGGGGCAAAGAGCTGCACTAAAACCTAACCGCATACACGGAAATCTGCCCAGGACTTCATCTCTACAAGCGAATCAAGCCACGTCACTTGTATGCTCCCACCGCCACACGAGACCATCCTCCGGATCGTTCACCTCTCCAACCCAGCGGAAGCCACACTTGGTGAGAACCCGCGTTGAGGCGTTCTCCTGGGGTAGCGTGTGGGCACAGACTGACTGTACTTCAGAACTCTCTAAGGCGTAGCGGGTCAGGGCTGCTGCTGCCTCAGTCGCGTACCCACGCCCCTGTTGATCGGCATTCACTGTGTAAGCGATTTCAACGACGCGATCGGAACTGGGCGGACCTTTGTACCCACAGCTACCAACGACAGCACCGCTCGTCTTAAGCACGATCGCGAAGCCGTGCGTCCACGGGTTCGGGGATGGGGCAGCCCGGAGTTGTGCAAGCCAGTCTGGGGAAACCTCAGCCTGGTCTGCAGGACTCATCGCCTCAATTTGGGCGAGAATTGCTTCGGTTGATTGCAGCACAAGGCGGAGATGTAAAGTCTCAAGTTCCATCGCGTTAGGCATGTTGTGTTCTACCATGACTCTGGATACTCGTCGTGGGTTGGCAGCCCACCGCTGGCACAACCCCACGATACTCTCGATGCCCAGAAGATGTGATCGCTCGGAGTGATAGGCGGGGCTGTATCTAACGAGCCAGCGGGAATCGTCATGATCTTGCCGTCGCGCGTGAGTCGTGGCACCGGGCACCCGCAATGACTGCAAAACCATTTGCCGAAGCGTTGTGCTGTAGGAAGATCATACCGGGTGATCGCTTCCTCCCCTGAAAGCCAGCGGAACTGGCTGGGTTCAACGGTTAAATTGGTGGCATGTCCTGTGCCCGTGGCTTTGCGACACCGTGAGCAATGGCAATGAGCCATTTTCTGAAATGGTGGGTTCACCTCAAAGGTCACCGTTCCGCACAGGCAACCACCGTGAATGCTGGATTGATTCATCTACTCTCTCCGATCGCCTCAATTCTGCTTCAACCGCCGCAGATAACTTTTCGGACTTAACCAGCGTGCAAACAGATGATTAGCGAACTGGCACATACTTGGTATTTTCTACACCAAACATAACTCCTCGCGTATTGCCTTACACTGCCAACCGTCGATCGCCATACCATTGACTCAATTCCCGCTCAATCTCATCTAGGATAGCGATCGCCCCCTTGATTGATTCTGCATCAGCCGCTAACAACGCAAACACTGACTCAATCCGTCTTTGATAGTCCAGAGGGCGAAGCGTAAAGCCATTCGCAAGTGCCACAGCGCCTTTCTCATTCAGCAGATACGCCTCATTCAGTGCGAAGAGCACCTGATTCATACACGCCACGCTGCGAAAACAGCAGACTGCGGCATAGGCAACATCGCCTCGTGCAATTGCCTTCTGAGCAACCACCAGCGAGAAACTGATTTCCCAAGCAAACTTGTCAATCGTTACTTGCTTAAGCTTTGCTGGGTAAGGCGTTGTCTTAGCCTTCAAAGCGGCTAAAACGCCCTGTGGATCGTGAAGTGGTAGCCCAAGAGCAACTTCACCCATATAGATTGAGGATACAAAGCCATGCGGGTGTCCAGGTTGGTAGTCAATTGTGATTTGTCCACTATGACAGTCATTGATGACCTGAATCACCTGAGCCACATCACGATAGAGAAAATCGACTGGAATGCCTTCCACCTTGAGCCAGGCCCCGCCATTAATCCACTTTCCCCATCCGCCGATTGGGGTAATTAGGTTTGTACGATGGTTGTCGTCTAGTCCGGAGGCAAGGTGATTCAGATTAAGGAGATTAGGCGGGTTCTCTGGCTGGTAATAAAGCCCCAAGTCTACATCTGACTTGGGGGTATGGGTGCCCCTTGCTCTTGAGCCACCCAGAGCGATCGCCACAATTCCCTCAACCGATTGCAAGCGATCGACAACATGATCAATGAATTGGGGCCATTGCTGATTCATATTGCTCTGTCCCATCGCTTGCCCTAAAACAACAATTGGGTGAATTGAAGCAGCGAAACCAACCACTTCAGTTCACCCTCGACAGATTGCCAATCTGGAACTGATTGTAATTCTTCGGTAGCGTTTTCTCTAAAAACTAGCAACCCAAAAGCAAAGGTGATCCACCCACATATCGTTATAGCGATCGCACTCTATAGAGTCACAACATGAAGATCGTAAGTACAAAATGCAGGTTTTTGTTGTTCAATAATGCTGCGAACAAGCCTTTCGTCAATTTGATTGGGGCGATCGCACCGTAACTGCACAATGAAATGATACGGTTTTCCACCACCCAACATCGAGGTTTGCCCGATCGCCGTGCTGCCCAGCACAAAGCCATCGCTGAACACTTCTTCAATACTAATGTGCTTTGCGGATTCGTCTGCTAAGTGATCATCTAAAGGAATTCCGGTATAAAGATGTAGATAGAATCGCAGGCCATGTCGAGTGCCGTGCCAGCGATAAAGTGTAACAGCATTGCGAATTAAGCGACGCTGTTGCTGTGTATTCCAGCGAGCGTCAGGTTTCCAGCCCACCCAGTGCGCCAGAAACGGCAGCAGCGCTTCGGGTGCTGTAAGGGGGTCGAGATAGGCCCACTGATTATCCAGGGTTTGTACCGCCGGATCAAACGCTTGTTCAATGATGGCGAGAAACCTGCCAACAAAATCGACTTCTCGATACAGAGCAGGCAAAAAATTAAGGTAAGGACTCGCAGGGCGCACGAGCAGCGTGAACACTTGATAGCCGACCAGCTGACGTGATGCGATATCGGCCTCGCGATCGCCCTGCTGGACATAGACGAAGATTTCGCTCTGGTAGTTGATCTGCAATTGTGGGCGATCGCCCCTTATTGCTTGTGGACTCTCAAAAAAGTCTACTGGCACCTGAAACCCAACCGCGCGATCGAGTTTTTGTCCGGGTGCCAGCGGTGTATTGTCAGACTGCCAACCGCACCATTCCGCTGGAAAGTCGCCTTTGACCTCTAGTGACCAGTGCAGGAGGCGATCGCTGCGATTTTCTAGGTAAACAGCAATTTCTCCCAGTTTGCCAGGGTGCAGCAACAGTTGATTTGCTGCCGCATCACTCGGGTTGGCGAGCGTCATGGTCACTGCTGCGATCGCTTCAGGAATCTGCGTAGAAGTGACTTGGAGCGCGAGGGGGGGAGAATAACTTATAGTCATTTTAATTTCTGCTGCTGTGTAATTTTAGTTGGTTGTCATTAGTCATTAGTCACTTATCATTTGCTTTCCAATGACCAATAACCAATGACCAATAACCAATGACCAACGACATTCAATCCTCAAACTCAACCACATGACCCGATCGCAACTGATCATCCTGCCAGGAGCAAATCAATCCCAATGCTCCCGGATCAACAACGGATTCTGGAAGGGAGGAGCGGAACCACTCTTGCCCGTATTTGCGGAGTTCAAATAGCTCCACGAGTCCCAGATGGCGCATACCGGGAATAGCCTGCGCCTGACACAAGCCAATAATATCCGTGGGATAGACTGGACGACCCAATTCCCAACCGTGTCCGTCTAAGCCACCCGTTAGTGGATTCAAAAAGCGAAATCATTTGGATAACAGCTTCACAGGCAACTTTAAGCGGGCCATACGTTTCGCCATTTATCTCGGTTACATCCTCAGCAGCAGGGGATAACAGAGGTGTTGTCTCTCGAACTGGACAGGAGTCTGGGTCGCCATAAACGCTGACAGCACTGATAAAGATATAGTGTTTTATGCTTCTGTGCAGCTTTTCAGCACTTGCCCGTACCTGTTGAGGCGTGTAACCGCTTACATCCACGCAGGCGTCCCAGGAACGCCCCGTTAGCATCTCCAAACCCGATATACCCTGATCGCGATCGCCTCGTAATCGCTCAACCTGAAGAGGCAGTTCGTCGCAGGTTCTACCACGTGTCAAAATGCTGACGTTGTGCCCACCCATTAAACATGCTTCGACAATGTGCCGACCAACGAATTGCGTACCACCTAAAACCAGGATATTCATTCTTGCTAAAGCCTAAACTTTGCATCACCTCACTTGATCTTACGCCATCACACGTGTTCTTTTGAGTGTTGATTTGTTGATGACTAAACCCATCAAACTCAGCAGCTATTAAAGCTGTACAGTGACTTTCTATTTGTCGCCGAGATACATTAGTGTCGTTAAAGAAGAAATGCCAAATTAGCTTGCTTTTTCACCTACTAATAAAGCAGATTGGCAATTCTGATGGTATGAGGTAGCCACTGAGCAATCTCTCTCTGCAATTCTAAAATATAGCAGGTTTTACTCAATGACACGAATTTGTCTCAATGTCGTTTAATTTGGCACTTTAAAAATTACACACCCCACTTTGTATCAGTGAATTGATCTGTCAAAAACTCAAGAAACACTTGTACACGAGATGAGAGATTTCGTTTATGAGTAAAAACAGCTTGAATGACTTTGTGAGGAAGCACATCGTCGCCAAATAACGATGTAAGACTGTTGACACAAAGATCTGATTCAACATGAAATCGAAACGCCTGGATAATACCAACCCCAGATAATGCAGCTAATCGTAAAACATCTGCATTGTCTGAATCATACGTTCCACTCACGGGTAATTCATACAATTTTCTGTGGGAAACAAATGTCCAGAGCTGGGGATGACCATTACTGATAAACCGCAAACAGTTGTGGTTCAGCAATTCTTCCGGTGTTTTAGGCGTGCCATATTTCTCTAAATAAGTAGGTGAAGCACAAACAACAAATGGAACTTCGCCTAAGTGTTGACGAATCAAACTCGAATCTTCCAGGGTTCCCATACGAATCGCGACATCAATTCCTTCTTCGACCAGATCAACATATCGATCTGTCAATCGTAAATCAATTTGCACCTCTGGATATTGTTCCAGAAAACTGGGTATCCACAGAGCCAGCACCAACCTGCCAAAATTCAAAGGAGCGGAGATCGTCAACTTCCCACGCGGCTTGCCTCGCGTCATTACTAAATCATTGGCGTCCTCTAATTCAGCCAGCAGGCGAGATACTCGCTCATAATAAGCCGTCCCTTCTGCTGTTAAATTTAGCGATCGCGTTGTTCGTTGAAACAAGCGTACCTTTAATCGATCTTCTAATCTCGCCACCTGTTTGCTAACGGTGGAAGGGGTCGTGTCAAGGCTCCGAGCTGCTGCACTAAAACTACCCATTTGAACGCTCTGAACGAATGCAATCAGTTCAGGAAGTTGATTGAGGATGAGAGTCATTTGAGAATTCCAGTCACAAGTGTTTTGTCGATCGCCCTACTTCTCTTCGGCTAAAGAACCGATTACCGTCAAAGAAGTTCTCAATGCCAAAGGAGAAATCTGTCATGAAAGCCATTCAAATCAAAGAGCCAGGTGGAGCAGACGTTTTACAGTTACGGGATGTCGAAGATTTAGCAACACCATCCGTGGGGCAAGCACAAGTGAGGTTGGCAGTAGCCGGACTCAACTATGTGGACGTGTATCGACGCAACGGTACCTATCTAGAATCACTCCAATTGCCCTTTGTTTTGGGGCAAGAAGGGGCAGGCATCGTAGAAGCGGTAGGAGAAGAGGTAGAAACTATCAAGGTGGGCGATCGCGTTGCTTTTTGTATGATTCTCGGTTCCTATGCCGAAGCTATTAACATTCCCGCCGACCAGCTCATTCCACTTCCTGATGATATAACCTTTGAGCAAGGTGCCGCTTTCCCCCTGCAAGGTATTACAGCTCACTATATCGTGCATGATTATGTCCAATTACAACCGGGTAAAACCATCCTGGTTCATGCGGCGGCTGGAGGAGTGGGGCTACTGGTGGTGCAGTGGGCAAAACACCTGGGAGCACAGGTAATTGGAACTGTTTCAACGAAGGAAAAAGCTGAGGTGGTTAAAAAAGCCGGAGCCGATGCAGTTATTCTCTACACAGAACAGGATTTTGTGACTGAAACCAAACGTCTGACCGCAGGACGAGGTGCCGATCTCATCCTGGATGGGGTTGGGCGAACCACATTTGCGGGTAGCCTCGAAGCGGCAGCAATTCAAGGAACGGTTGTGTCTTATGGATGGACGAGTGGGCTGCCGGAAGCCGTTGTACCTACTGCTCTAATTACGCGATCGCTCAGAATAGCAGGGGGTACTATTGCCAATGCGATCACAACCCGTGAAGCATTGCTGCAACGAGCCAATGATGTGATGGCAGGCATTCGGGAAGGTTGGTTAACGTTGCACATTGACTCCGTGCTGCCCTTGCAAGACGCGGCGAAAGCGCATCAGCGACTTGAAAGCCGCGCATCCATTGGCAAAATCCTGCTCCGAACGGCAGCGTAACTCAGGGTTAGAAGAGAGTGGGGAAGGCTTAAATGGTTGCGACTAACTTTCCCCACCAGCATCGATCGGATCACGTTAAATTGGATGCCTGCCGCCCACCGAGTCGTTTTGCTTCAGGAATGGGAATTGACAGAATTGAGAAAGTTGCACCAAAGTCTTGACGGGTGCCAACAATCAAACGAATTAAATCGCCTGCACTTTCCAGCAATCGAGCTTGACGCAATAACCCACAATCAACGGGTTCAAACCCGATGTCACTGGCTAGTTGTGCGACAGCTTGACGAGCATTGGCATCATCTCCAGCAATGAAGCAGGCAACATTGTAATTTCGCAATGTTTCGGGTGCGACCTCAAAAACTTCCTGCGGCATGGTATTGAATGCCTTCACAATTCGGGCATTGGGGATCTGCTGTTGTAACTGCTCTGAACTTGAAACGACGATCGGTTCATAGGCATAGCCCTCAGGAATTGAACCGTTGTTTGAATCAATCACGATTTTGCCATCCAGCACAGAACTATCGGTGAGAACCTCTTGAGGATGCGTATCGCGGGGATTGTAATAGATGATTTCTCCAAACTCCGCCGCCGCTTGATTTGTGCCATACTGACCCGGATTGGGCGATCGCTCTGCTGCTGCTTTTGCCTTTTCTGGATTACGAGCGCCAAAGAAAACATCGTGTCCGTGTTCAGCCCACACCAGACCCAGCGATCGCCCCATATTGCCTGTTCCCACAATGCCAATTTTCATGGTTATTTCTGCCTTAGCGCTCTGCGGTAAAAAGAAATTTTCTGTGGACACCATCTGTTAGCTAGCAGCTAACTCACTAATTTTGGCGCGAGCGTTGGCGATCGATCTTGCCAACCCTTCACTATCCACTTGATCCTTCTCAACATGGACAAAGGTGATATCAGTAACCCCCATAAATCCAAAAATGGTTTCGATATAAGGATCTTGGTGATTCATCTTCCCAAATCGTTCACCAGGCTCAAACCCGGTGTCTCCTCGCGCTGTGATCACAAACATTTTCTTGCCTAAAACCAGTGGCTTATAGGCATTTTCAGTATCCTCTGGTTCATAGCCAAAAGTTCTGCCCATTCGCACAATCTGGTCAATATAAGCCTTAAATGCACTGGGAACACTGAAGTTGTACATGGGAAGCCCAATGACATAAACGTCGGCAGCTAAAAATTCGTCCACCAGTTGATCGCTGATGCGAATCGCTTCCCACAGCTCAGGAGTTCGTTCCTCCGGAGCAATAAAGGCAGCGGCAACCCACAGTTCATCGACGTGGGGAACAGGATGACGACCGATATCTCTGTAGGTAACGGTGTCGCCTGGGTGTGTCCGTTTCCAAAGTTCAACGAATTCTTTTGTCATGCGGCGAGACTGAGAACGCTCTCCACGGGGACTCGAATCAATGTGCAGTAGGTGTGCCATCTTAATTAATCTCCTGTTAAGTTGAAGCGTTTAGGATGATTATTCGACTAATTAGTTTGAGCGACTTGAGATTCAGAGTAAACCGGAAAATCGGTATAGCCTGCCTGATCAAAGGAATACCAAACACTGGGGTCGGCGGGTGGATTTAAAGACCAACCCTTCGCAAACCGCTCAACCAAATCTGGGTTGCTAATGATGGGTCGTCCAAAGGCAATCAAGTCAGCGTAGCCAGCGTTGATAGCGGCTGAGGCAGTTTCTTGGGTATAGCCACTGTTCGCGATGATAGGTCCCGTAAACACATTGCGAAATTCGGCTAATACCATTGACGCGCCCAGACCATGGAAGCCGTTGAACTCTAGCCCATCAATCAGCGCCAAATATCCTAGCCCATACGTATTCAACTGTTGGGCAACATAGAGAAAGGTTTCCCAGAAATCTGGAGAACCCATGTCATTAAACGTACTGTTAGGAGACAGCCTCACACCGACTCGGTTAGCAGGAAACACTGTAAGAATCGCTTCGACAATTTCTTTGAGCAAGCGATCGCGATTTTCCAGGCTTCCCCCATATTGGTCTGTGCGTTGGTTCGTTCTAGATTGTAAAAACTGATCGATCAAATAGCCGTTGGCGGCATGAATTTCGACTCCATCAAACCCGGCCTCTTGCGCTCGCTGAGCCGCCTGACGATAATCTTCTACGACCAAAGCAATCTCGTGAGTCTCTAAGGCGCGGGGAGTTTCGTAGGGCTGCTTGCCAATGGGAGTATGGCTATATTTTCCGTTTAGTTTGATGGCAGAGGCAGAAACGGGCAGTTGTCCATTTTCCTGAAAACTACTGTGAGACGCTCGCCCCGAGTGCCAGAGTTGAAGAAAAAAGGGCATTCCTTTGGCATGAACCGCATCGACCACTTGTTTCCAAGCTTGCACCTGTTCCTCAGAGTAAATTTCAGGGCTATGCAGCCAACCATTCGCTTGTTTCGAGATTGCTGTCGCTTCGGCAATGATTAACCCAACGGAAGCCCGTTGAGCGTAATATTCTGCCATTAAAGCGTTGGGTATTCGCTCCTGGCCTGCACGTCCGCGAGTCAACGGAGCCATGACCACGCGGTTCTTGAGGGGCAGTCCTGCCAAATCAAAGGGACTGAGTAGAGTTGGAGCTAGTGCTTGAGTCGTCATGCAGTTTTTCCCTCAAAAAGAGATGGAATGCGATCGCCACCCATCATTTGCGTCAATTCGTCATAGACAAGTGGTAACTCTGTAATGCCATCACTGGCCAAAAAGTGTCCGCCCTGTGACACCTTGAGCAGCCTAGTCTGGAGGACACGGCTTAATTTCTCCGTTTGCTCATACGGCACAAGTGAGTCATTAAGTGACCCCACGATCGTGCGGTTTGGCGTCAGGCGAATAATGCGTTCGGGCTGAAAGCCCATAAAATTGCCCCTGAAGGCAGTCAGAAAACCATCCAACTGTGGTAGTGCCTTCAGCAATCCCAAAAAGCCTGAGACAAAAATAAAACCACCGATTGTGGTGTCCTTACCCAACGCATCGAGATACTGGAGTAGCGTCAGGCAACCCAAACTATGGGCAACAAAAAAAGTGTTTTGGTTTGGCGGTGAAATCGTGTTTCGGAGATGGTTCTGCCAGGCAGTTACGGAAGGATTTTCAGAATTGGGTAGAGTCAGAACTGAGACGGTTGCTCCATCGGCAATCAATTTTTCCTTTAGCCACGGAAACCAGTGATCATGGGGTGAGGCATTGTAGCCATGAATGATATAAACGTGTTTAAATGCCATTTGGATTAGCACGTCTGAGAATTCACCATTTCAGCTTAGAGAAACGCTTTATCCTCAACTGTCAGATTCCTGGACAACTATCAAAATCCTGCAATTAGTTTTTGAACTGCCGAGTGCAAATCACTAAAAGTAATTACAATTGAAACTAGATGAATTGGGTTTGCAGAATGAAGTCGCACTGCTTCGCAGATACCGCAAAGGTTGCCACCCATCCAGCTAAAACAGCGCAGTTACCCATCCTGTCGAGTCAGGCCCAAGGTTGGAACAATGTTTTGGTTGAGCAATTTCAACACCCACCTGGAGAAGAACACAACCATTTCACTGAAGACCATGCCATTTGTCTATCTCTGGCTTCCCGTCCGGTGCGCTTACTGCAAATTAAGGGAGGTAGAACCTATGTGGGATTGCACTCAAAAGGCGATGTTTCGGTAACACCTGTCAAAACTCCACACTTTGCGCGTTGGGAAAGTGAAGACAGTTGTTTGCAAATTCGGATTGCCTCGCAGTTTATTCAACACGTTGCCAGGGAGACGATCGCCACACCTGACCCGTTAGAATTACGCCTGGAATTTCAGACCCGTGACCCCCAGCTTGAAGCGATCGGGATGATGCTACTAGCTGAGCTGAAACAAGAAAACTTAGGCGGAAAACTTTATATTGAATCTCTGGTCAATCTTTTGGCAGTGCATTTGCTCAGACAATATGCTGCACCTAAATCTCGCTTTATTGTTTATGAAAGCGGTTTATCTGAACGACAAATTTTACAAGTCGTGGAATATATCAATGAATACCTCGATCAAGACATCAAGCTGACTGATCTAGCTTCATTGCTGGCGATCAGCGAGTCTCATTTCAGCCACCGATTCAAACAATCAATCGGCATTACGCCCTATCAATACCTACTTCAGCAGCGAATAGAACGGGCAAAGCAGTTATTAAAACAGGGTGATTACTCTATCGCAGACATTGCTTTAATGTGTGGCTTTAATAGTCATAGTCATCTAAGCAAACAATTTCGGGAACTAACTGGGATGACACCCAGAACCTACAGGGCAAGTTAAACTCAGCACTTTGCTAGGATTCCTCATCTAATGCCGTCAGCATTGAGTTTAAGGCTTTTGTAAAAGCAACCGTATCTTTCTGGGTCAAGTGACGACCAAAGTATTGAGCGATGCTTTGAGAATAGACCGTCCACATTTTCTGTTGCATTTCCAGTCCTGCTTTTGTCAAAACAGCAAATGCACCTCGGCGATCGTCTTTGCATACTTTTCGTTGAATCAATCCCGCATTCTCCAGGCGATCCGCTAGGCGGGTCACATTGGTACGATTTACCAATAGTTGCTCTGCCAATTCACTCAATCGTAATTGTTGGTCAGGAGCTTGTTTTAATGCGATCAGCACGTCATACCACTCAAAGGGGGGCAATTCTGCCTGCTTAAAGCCTTGCTCTACACGGTCAACCAGGCGGGTATGTGCCGTCAGGAAGAGTTTCCAGAGTGCATTCTGAGTCGAATCAAGCTGAGTCATCTGATTCTAGACGATTAATTCCTACTGTAATTATTGCAAATGTAATTAGGTGATGCTATACCTGAAAGATGATTACAGATGTAACTATCTCGAATGTAATTAGTCTACCCCAATATCGGTTCGGCACCTCTTTGCAAGCCGTGCGAATGTTGAGGGAATAGAACATTATTCCCGTCCTCTCACGTTTTCTTTTTCCTGGAGGCATCACCATGCTAGACGTTCCTCCTGTTCAGCCCACCCGCTTTTCTCAGAATCTATCAGGACTCGTTGCCATTCTCCTGACTGTTTTATGTTGGGCGATCGCCGCTAACGTTGCCTTTGATTTGTTTAGGGTAGGTATCCATCCGTTAGAGTTAGCAGGAGCCAGTGCGATGATTGCGACCTTTGGTTTGGCAATCCTCCATAGTTTTTTTGGACATGGACAGGCTCAACCCATGAGCCTAAAACAGTTTTGTTTAGGGCTGATCCTGGTCTTTCTGGTCGCCGCAGATTACATTGCCATTCAACAATTACCCGTTGCGATCGCGATCGTTTTGCTCTTTACGTCACCCATTCTGGTGGTTCTGTGGACAGCCTTGGTCAATCGTCGCGCTCTCCCTCTGTCGGTTCTGAGGGCATTAGCATTGTCAATGCTAGGAGTCGTTCTGGTTTCCAAGCTGCTAGAAAGTCGTTTGGATCAGGTCAATTGGTTTGGCATTGGCATTGGTTTAACTACGGCGATCTGCTTTGCGGCTTACATTCTCATCAGCGAACAAATTTTAAGCAACCAACTATCCGACACTAATAGTTCCATTGAAATTTTGCTAAAAACCTATGCGATCGCCAGTTTGTTCTGGTTAGCGTACCAATTCACGCAGGGGTTGCCGCTTAACCTGCTTGAGCCAAATCATTTCCCAAAAGTGTTGGTCGTGGGCATCATCGGCAATCTATTACCCTACCTGTTGTTTTTGTGGAGCATTCAACGGGTACAAGCCGAACGAGCCGCGATCGTTGCCACTTTAGAACCTGTTGTAGCAGCAGTTCTAGCGTGGATTTGGTTCGGGCAAACCTTAACGGTGTTGCAAATCCTCGGCGGTATTCTCATCGTTGGTGCAGTTACATCTCTACAACTGCAAGGAACTCGGCTTTTTCAAACTTAATTCGTTGAATCCAATTCAATTCTGTGAAGGTTTTCTATGACTCACGTATTACATATCGACACCAGTCCCCGACTTGAACGCTCACACTCTCGATCATTAGCACGAGATTTTTTAGAGCAATGGAAATTGCACCATCCTAACGCAACGATAACTCATCGGGATCTAGCACTTAACCCTGTGCCTTACATTGATGAAACCTGGGTGACAGCAAAATTTACCGCTGCCGATGAATATACACCTGCGTTAGCAGCGGCGATCGCACTTTCTGATCAATTAGTGGATGAGTTTCTGGCAGCCGATCGTTATGTGCTATCCACACCGATGTATAACTTTGGCATTCCAGCGGTGCTCAAATCCTACATTGACTACATCGTGCGTCCTAGATGCACGTTCGTTTCTACTCCGAATGGGTTTCAAGGTTTAGTGAGCGATCGAAAAATGCTTTTGCTTCAGGCAAGAGGCAGCGATTTTCGTCCTGGCTCCGCCTATGATTCGGTGAATTTTCAGGAGCCTTACCTCAAGACTGTTTTTGGTTTTATTGGTATCACGGACATTGAGTCAGTCAGCGCCAACGGACTCAATACCGAACTGCGCGATCAGGAACTTGCAGTTGCTAAATCTACGATTCAAACGCTCGCTGCCACCTGGTAATTAACGCTGTCACCTCTACCCTGATGAGCCGTCTCATCAGGGTTTCTGTCTTGGGTGGTTTACCCGCCGATCGCACTGACTGTGACACCATCAAACGCCGTGTTGACTGAGATATCCTTCCAATCTGCTAAATCCGTCGATATGGCTTCCAACTTCGCATGAAATGCTTCCAGGGTATCTGCTCCTAGAACTAACCGAAGTGGAGGGTTGGAATGATTTACAGCCTGGATCATGGCAAGGGCTGCTTTATGAGGATCACCGGGTTGTTGTCCGTTCATTTGTTGGAGCCATTGCAACATTTGTCCACTGGTAGTAGCATAATCGGCGATCGTTTGATTGGGAGAAACCAAGGTGCCATTAAAGGCAGTCCGAAATGCACCCGGTTCAACAATCGTGACGTGAATGCCTAACGCTGCAACTTCCTTCGCCAATGCCTCTGACCAGCCCTCCATCGCAAATTTTGAAGCACAGTAAATGCCTGCCCCTGCAAAACCAATAAAGCCACCGCTAGAGGAGATATTAAGAATATGCCCTAAACGTTGGCGACGCAAATGAGGCAAAACAGCGCGAGTGACATCCAATGCACCATACACATTCGTTTCAAACTGCTGCCGCACATCGGCATCGCTCACTTCTTCTACCGCTCCAAATACACCGTATCCAGCATTATTCACCAGCACATCAATCCGCCCAAAGGTGGCGATCGCTTGGCTTACAGCCGTTTGAATATCCAAGGATTGAGTCACATCAAGCGGCACCGCTAGAATGCGATTACCGTATTTCAGAACTAAATCATTGAGCTTATCCGGTTGCCGCGCCGTTGCAACCACAATTTCACCCTGCTCTAGCACGGCTTCAGTTAAAGCACGTCCAAATCCCGTTGAACACCCTGTAATAAACCATACTCGTGATTGTTGTGTGGTCATCATTATTCTCCAGTTGTATGTCAATTTTTAGATACTTGCAACAGAACCACCATCAACTCGTAAGTTCGTTCCGACAATAAACGAGGCAGCTTCAGAAGCCAGGAATACAACGGCGGCTGCAACTTCAGGGGAAGTTCCACCTCGTTTTAGCTCGATATGGGGACGGTTCTCTTTCAAGAAATAGGTTTCTGCTGCTTCAACGCTGAATTCTTTTTCTTGAGCAATTTGAGCCAGCATGGCTTCGACCATGGGTGTTTTGATAAAAGCGGAGGAGACACTATTCACCAAAACGCCATGTTGCCCGTAGGCTTTAGACAGGCTTTTCGTCAGGTTTAGAAGTGCTGCCTTTGTAGCACTGTAATGAGGCATCGCCGCGTCAGGCTGCAATCCACTCTCAGATGATACGTTGATTACCCGTCCCCATTTCTGTCGGGTCATGTAGGGCAGAATGGCACGAGTCAGCTTTACCACCGAGAAGAGATTCAGGTTGAACACCTGTAACCATTCCTCATCAGTGAGATCTTCAAAGGATGAAAAACTGCCTAAAATGCCCGCATTATTGACTAACACATGGATTGTGCCAAATTGTTGAATCGCCGTAGAAACAACTCGTTCAATTTCATCTGTTTGGGTGAGATCGGCAGCGATCGCCAGCACCTCTGCCGCACCCTTCTCTCTCGCATCCACTGAAACTTGATCCAATTCGTGTTGGGTACGTGCGACTAAAACAAGCTTACTTTTTTCTTCCCCAAATGCTAGAGCGATCGCGGCTCCTAAGCCTTTGCTGGCACCTGTCACCAGCACAACCTTGTTGCTTAATCCCAGTTCCACAGTGTCTCCTAAATCTTGCTTAATCTACTCTTTCAGGCTAAGCAAAATCCAACTAAAAATACAGACAAAAGATCAGGTATTTTAGATTTTTTACTTGATAATTCAACAAGATTTGAATTCCTAGATTGATAAAATCAAGTATTTTACAATTATTGCTTGAATGCCTAGAATACAGCATGTAGAGTGGTTTTAGAGAACAGTATGGGAGTCGTCACAAGCCTGGATGAAATAGACTGGCAAATTCTATCCATCCTCCAGCAAGATGCGCGGATTTCATTTAAGGAACTGGGTCAGCGGATTGGGTTGACGGGAACCGCGATCGCAGAACGAGTCCGAAAACTAGAGGATGAAGGCATCATTGAAGGCTACACAATTAACGTGAATCGAGGGAAAATTGGTTTACCCATCACGGCATTTTTTAAGCTACGGGTGCAGATTGAACACTGTCAACGATTGCGAGAGTTGGCGATCGCTCTTCCCGAAGTGATTGAGGCGCATCGGGTAGTGGGGAGTGAGTACTACATCTTGAAAGCCATTCTCCCTTCCATGCCGCATCTGGAAGCAATGATGGAGCGATTTCTGAAACTGGGAGCGGTCGAAGTTTCAATTGTGTTGTCTACGGTTGTGGCTGATAAAGCGATTCAAAACCAATCCTGATAGCTCTATGTTCTAGAGCTTTTTGAAATATCGGGCGATCGGCAATTGTCCAAAACCTAGTTTTTCATAAGTCCGTCGGGCTGGAGCATGACCTGGATCGCCGCCTGTTTCAACCATCGCGATCGACATTCCTGCTTCTTTCATCCAATTCAGCGCAAATTCTATGAGAGCACTACCAATCCCGCGACCCTGAAAATCGGGATCGACAGCAACCATGTAGATTTCACCCATGCGCGTCTCTGCATCAAGTTTTACAGCCACAAAGCCTACAGTTGAGCCAGCATCCATTGCCACCCATACATGGGCATCTTCGGCAGCACAAACAGCCTCAACCGCCGCTTGCTGGCTCACACGCCAATCGTCGGAGTAGAATTCCCGGTAAATATCAAGATCCATCACGTTCTGAATCGATTCAAAAACCGGAGTCCAAGCTCGCAGTGATAGACGAACAACTGCATCCAGTTGATCAGTGTTGTAAGGTTCAATCTGCATTGATCTCTGAGCTTTAATGAACGGTTAACTTATAAGCTGGTACGCTCCACCACGCTCTAACGCTCGTTTGTAGGCTGGACGGGAGTGGATGCGATCGCAAAATTCCATCAATCTTGGACGGCTGGCATTCAACCCTCCCCGCGAAACTGCTGCCTCAATGGGAAAGCTCATTTGAATATCCGCTGCCGTAAATTCATCTCCAGCAAACCAGGAAGTTTTCTCCAGTTCTGATTCGAGGTAATTCAAATGTTGTGTGATTTGGGGATTAATGAATGTCTCTTTGGTACGGCTGGTAATCATGTGGGCGATTGGTTTGACAAAGAACGGCATCGGCTGTTGTTCAATGCGATCGAAAACCAGCTTGGGTAACAAAGGTGGCATGGCTGAGCCTTCAGCGTAATGCAGCCAATAGGTGTAGCGCGATCGCTCTGATGTACCAGGTGGAGGAGCTAATCGTCCTTCACCATATTGCTCTACCAGGTACTCAATAATGGCTCCCGACTCTGCCAGTGTTAATGTTCCATCGGTGATAACAGGTGACTTACCCAGAGGATGTACCTGTCGCAACGATATAGGGGCTAACAGCGTTTTGGGGTCACGTTGGTAGTACTTGATGTCATACTCTAACCCCAGTTCTTCCAATAGCCATAAGATCCGCTGGGAGCGAGAGTTATTTAAGTGATGGACAGTAATCATGTGATATCTCCATCTGTTTTGTAAATGTCAGTATTACAGTTATTTGCAGGATGAAACCGCAATTCCCCTGGCTTACCATTTCAGAGAGCACGAGGTTAGACTGTCTAAACAAAAAGCAATCAGAAATACTTGCTACAAAGAAGAATTAAACATTGCTTCAAACACTCTCGACGAGTAAATTAAGACGATCACCTTTATCGTATTGACCGTCTATTTCCCTAACCAAAATGACTCGTATAGGAAAATTTGCTAAATGTTGTTTTTCTCATACGATACCCATTTTGATCACTCTTCTAGAGCAGAGTAATAATTTACGCCTGACTATCTGATTCCTGCGACACTATCAAAATCTTGCGGTTAGTTCTAAAAATCTAGAGGTAGCCGTACAAAGATGGCTACAATCGGAACTAGGCGCGTTGGTTCTAAATCATGAAGATTTCCACTAGCCTTGCTGCCGAAACAGATAGTTCACTCATTCTGTCCAGTGAAAATCAGGGATGGGAGAACCTTCTGGTGGAGCAATTTCGTGAGCCTTCTGGAGAGGGAAACTGTCAACACGGTGATGAACACACGATTTGTTTAGCATTAGATACCCGTCCGATTCATCTGCTACAAATCCGTGAAGGAAAAACGTACACCAGGTTATACGCTAAAGGCGCTCTTTCCATTACCCCTGCTCAAATGCCCTTTTTTGCCCGTTGGGATGGTGAAGATCATTATCTCAAAATTCGTTTGACCTCCCGGTTTATTCAACGGCTTGCAAGGGAGGCTTTGGAAATCGATGGAGATCGCCTGGAATTGCTACCTCAAGCGCGAATCCGTGACCCTCACATTGAGGTGATCGGTCTCATGCTTCTGTCTGAACTGCAACAAAGTGATACGGCTAACAAACTCTATATCGAATCCTTGTCAAATGTCCTGGCAGTCCACTTAATCCGACAATACACAACCGCTCGTCCGCAACCTGTAATGTACGAAGGTGGTTTACCTCAGCGGCAACTCCTGCAAGTGTTGGATTATATCGATACTCATCTCCACCAAGAGATCAAGCTAACCGATTTAGCCTCGCTCCTGGGGATGAGCCAATTTCATTTCAGCCATCAATTTAAGCAAGCAACTGGAATCAGTCCCTATCAATATTTACTGCAACAGCGCATTGAACGAGCAAAACAGTTGTTGAAACGGAGCGATCGCTCTATCGCAGATATTGCGTTGACCTGTGGCTTTAACAGTCATAGTCATCTCAGTAAACAATTTCGACAGTTAACGGAAACAACACCAAAAGCCTATCGACTACATTAGCCATAAATCTCTCAAACTATTGGAGGAGCTATGGTTTGGCAAGAAGTACTTAAAAATAGCAACGTATGGGTCTATGAGTATGTTGCCAATGGATATAAAGCCAATGCATTTGCCTTTGTGCTGGATAGCAATCATCTAGCCGTCATTAGTCCACCGATTGGACTCTCCGAAGCAGATTTTGCAGCGATCGACGCAAAAGGACAAGTCGTAGCCTTAATTGCCCCTCATTCGGGTCACGATTTAGGTCACGCTGAATGGCAAGCTCGTTACCCGACTGCCGTTTCTTATGCTCCAGAGATTGCCCTAAAGCAAATTAACCAGGATGGACTCCGACCATTCCTGCCGTTAGCAAAACTTGTGGCTCCCCAAGTTGAACTTCGGGAGGTTCCTGGTACAAAAAAAGGAGGCACAGTCGCGATCGCACGATGGGGAGAACGTCCGGTTGTATATCTTGATGAAATGGTTGGTAACTGGACATCCTTACCGGATAACTGGTTGGCAAAATTTCTGTTTTGGTCAACAGGTAGTGCGCCCGGACTTAAGGTGAATTGGGTGTATCTGAAGGTGCTCTGCTCAGATGCCCAGGCAGTAGCGCAAACTGTTTTAGGTGCTTTGGTGGATAATCCAGTCATCGTGCCTGCCCACGGTACGCCCCTTATTGATTCAGGTGATGTAGAGCGAGTGCGATCGCTGGTAGAACCATTAACTCAACCCTAGAATGTTAGGAATCGCTAATTCAAATACGGTGTTGCTTATACGGTTAGTCGTAAAAGTGTGAATTTCTAGTTCATAAAGCATGAAAAAATTATTCCAAGCATTAATTCCAGAAGAAAAGCTGGAAACTGTGGAAAGAGCGTTAAACACTACTTTTAACACCGCGATCGTTGACAGGGCGGAACAATTAACAGGTGGGCTTTCGACATCCGCTGTCTACAAAATTGTGGTACACGGAAAACCATATATCTTGAAAGTCATCCTGAAACCTGATGCATTCAATGATCCCATTCGGCACTATACGTGCATTAATTCGGCAGCACAAGCAGGCGTTGCTCCCTTTGTTTACTATGCCAATGAAGACGGGGTGACGATTACGGATTTTATCGAAGCCAAGCCCTTACCTAAACCCCTGACAACAGATCGTCTCATTGAACTTGCAGGGATTGTTCAAGCCATTCATGCTGCTCCCAACTTCCCACCATTGGTCAATTATCTAGATGGAATTGATGGATTCATTCAGCATTTTAAAGCTTCCAAGTTACTGCCAGAAGAGGCGACCCAAGAACACTTCAAGTACTATGCAAAAATTCAAAAAGCCTACCCGCGTCATGATCCTGATCGTGTTCCCAGTCACAATGATCTGAATCCCAGGAATTTGCTGTTTGATGGGCAGAGAATTTGGGTGGTGGATTGGGAGGCTGCTTTTCAAAACGATCGCTATGTGGATTTGGCGATCGTTGCAAACCACTCTGTCGCAACCGAGGCTCAAGAGGAAACTTACTTGAAGGCATACTTTGGTGATGCTCTAGATGACTACAAACGTGCCCGATTCTTTCTCATGCGGCAAGTCTGCCTGATGTTCTATGCGATGAGCTTTATGCGCTTTGCTACCGTTTTACAGGCTCAGAATAAGGTAATCGACGATCGCATGGAAACGATTCGCTATCGGGACTTTACGGCACAAATTGCCAGTGGAGCAGTATCGCTTGCATCTGCTGAAGGACAATTTCTCTATGCCAAAGTTCTCCTGAATGAAGCGTTACACAACATGAAAACACCCAGATTTGCTGATTCCATTGACCAAATGAATCCATAGGTGAGATGGCGATCGCACACCGAGAAACTTTATCCCTTTAACCTATGCTCTATCGTTTCGGTTCAATTTTCAGTTTAATTTTGCTCATCAGTACAGTTAGCATACAAACTTTCGCTTTCGCTCAGTCGGCTCCTACAGCCCAGTTTCGTGACATCACTAGAGATATTTACGCGAACGAAATTGAGCAAGCGATTACCCTGGGAATTGTCGCAGGCTTTGAGGATCAAACCTTTCGTCCCCAAACACCTGTAACCCGTGAACAACTGGTATCAATGGTGGTTCGAGCAATGGAACAAGTACCATTAGCTAACCCATCGCAAAATATCAACCCAACGTTACCGACTGTTCCGACTCAAATTACGACGAATCCCTTTTCCGATGTAGACAAAACTCGTTGGAGTGCTTCCCAAATTCAGTATTTGAAAGATTTAGGAATTGTTCAGGGCTACCCGGATGGAACATTCCATCCCACGCAAACCGTGACCCGTGCTGAATTGATCGTCATGCTGCAAGAAGTCGATCGCTATTTGGTAGAGTTTCGAGGCAACTGGGATGGGCGCAGACCCTACACCCAACCCCTTCCACTCAATTTCTCTGACATTCAAAGCCATTGGGCACAAGCCACCATTACAGAGATGTCTGGAAACTGCCATACAGGGCAGGTTGCAACCCCTTTGCATGAGACGGGCACCCAATTTGCCCCAAATACAGCGGCTCAACGAAATTATGCAGCGGCAGCGATCGTGCGGGAGGTGCGATGTTTGAGTGTTCCTGCTATTCAGCCCTAGAAGGTTGTTGTAATGAAACTACACCGTAATTTACTAAAAAAGTGCAAGTGCTGCCGTGTTACAAGCTCCTGAAATATTTACAACGGAAAGGCTTGTTTTACGTCGCCCTCGTCTTTCAGATGCAGCGGCAATCTTTGAGTATGCCAGTGATCCTCAAGTCATTCATTACATGGATTATTGTCCTCGTACTGATGTTGATGAGGTTGTGAAATTGCTTGAGGAGCAGCCTGAACAGTGGAAATCAGGCAGCTTTTCCTGGGTTCTGACGGTCAAACCGGATGACCGACCGATTGGTACGATCGCCTGTTGGTTAGAAGGACACATTGCTGGGTTTGGATATCTGCTTCATCAGCAATATTGGAGACAAGGGTATGCAACAGAAGCAGCACGTACAGTCGTAGACTGGGTAATCAGCCTATCCAACATTTATCGAGTTTGGGCAACCTGCGATGTTGAAAATCTTGCTTCGGTGAGAGTTTTGGAGAAGTGTGGATTGGTGCTTGAAGGGAGATTGCGCTGTTATTCAATTCGCCCTAATATTTCAGCCATTCCTAGAGATGCGTTGATGTATGCAAGGGTACGTGAGATCGGCTAACGCTGTTAAAGTGGACAGGTAAGATGCTCATTACACACGCCACTCATACAAAATGTCAGGACAGTTTTCTTCATTTTCAGAACCATCACGATACTCAATGGCTTTGAATTCGTGCCGTTCGTAAAACCGAATTGCCCCCTGATTCTCCTGGAACGTATAAAGCCGGATCGGAGAACCCAATTCTGCTTTTGCGCGTTCAATCATTTTAGTTCCAATCCCCTGCCCAACGACATCAGGATGCAAATAAAGCTGATCAATCCATCCTGTTCCTTCGGTCGTTGACAACGCCATCATGCCCACAACCCCGTTGTCTCGCTCTACTACTGTTACCTGGCTTCCAGGAATCAAGGTGTCCCGAATCCATTCATAAACAGCTTCCTTAGAATGGGCGATCGCAGCAAATGAAACAAACGCTCTCCGCGAACTCAGATAAACTTGTGCGATCGCATCAGTATCAGATGGAGTAGCGGAACGAAAATTGAATGAGTTCATGCAACTCTCTCCTAATCAGATTGAGTCATCCACTGAACCAGTTGAAGCACGACTCCATTGGGGTCTGTTACTTGAAAGAACCGTTCGCCCCAGGGTTCCGTCTCAATTGGCGTTGTGATTGGTACACTTTCAGATTGCAGTCGTTCGTATTCAGCGTCAATATCGTCTACGACAAATGCAATTAGCAATCCATCGGCCCGATGTTCACGCATGTGGATGGGTTTAAAGCTTTTCAATCCTGTTTTCAGAAAAACAAGATTGAAGCCAACATCTTCTCTTCCAAGAGATACAAAACCATCGGCTGACATTTGCTCACTGAAACCAAAATGTTGTTTGGCAAAGGTAGCCGATGCAGTGACATCTTCCACGTTCAACGAGATGGCAGAAGCGGTAATTCTCATCGTGTTTCCTCAATAGTATGGAAGGCGATCACTATTATTCACCCAGTCCATCAGTCTCGTGGCATTCGAGACTCTTTCTGAGTTGTCGCAAGACTGTAATAGCAGTCTCTAATGCTTCTAATGAAAACGTTTCACTGACTTGATTTGCCCAATCAACCTGACATTGTTGGACGTAGTCCAAGGCTTTACGACCTTTGAGGGTAATGGTCATTAATTTGGCACGACGATGGTGTGGATTGTCGGTATAGGTGATAAATCCGTCGCTTGCCAGAGCATCAGCGGTTTGCTGAACACTTTGTCGAGTTAGCCCCATCATTCGAGCCACATGAGCAACAGGTGTTGGTTGATGCTCCACAACGCCAAGCACCTGCCATCGGGCGCTACTTAACCCAACTGGATGGGTCAAGCGATCACCCGCCTCCAACAAAAGCCCATTCAACCGAAAGACCTCAAGAATGAGTTCGGTAAAGGCACTGCCATTAGCACTCGGCTCACTCATATGACAATATCCTACCAACTTGACAGAAGCCTGTCAATTTAATTGCCCTCTACCCGTTGTTATGGTTCGGTGCGCGCCGTCCCTTCTCGGTCATGTTCATATCGGCGTGCAACATTAAACGGGGGCAGCCAATCCTCTCGACGGCATACCCAAAGTTCATAAGTGGGTGTCATTTGATTCGGCATATCGAGGGTGCCAGCAGGGATTTCGATTTCGTCGCCAGATCGTCCGAAGACCGAGGAGCCACAAACTGGGCAGAAATAGCGTCCACGATAGTCTGATACCGTGCCGGTGATGCTCACTGCATCGGCAGGAAACATTGCAACAGTATTGAATATCGCCCCGTGATGCTTGCGGCAGTCTAGACAATGGCAATTACCCACCCGAAATGGCTCAGCAGCAATTTCCAGACGAACGGCTCCACAAAGGCAGCCCCCGCGATACTTTACTTCTCTCATATATCCTTCATCGTGCGTTGCTAGAGCCATTCACATATCAAACGTTGTTACACTTTGAATGCGATCGCTCATGATGATCTGTGCTCAAACTTTCACCAGACATAAGGCAATATTCTGTATCGAATTCGCTCAGTATAAGCATCATATCCACTTAATTCTTGTCTCAGGAATTGTTCCTCAAACACAATTCGCACTGCCAGCAAAATAATCGGAACGATCGCAAACACCACTGCGGCATAAGATTCTAACCATAGTGGCATTCCAATCATCAGCAATACGGCACCAGCATACATGGGATGGCGAACAATGCTGTAAACTCCCGTGTCAACGACTGTTTGATGCCGTTCTGTCTGATGTTTCACCACTGGAGCCGCAAAGGTATTCTCCTTAAAGGAAAACGCGATCATCCACCAACCAGCAATAAACAGCAGCAAGCCTAATCCCGAAGCGATCGCACTAGGTTTGCCCAGCAGATGGAATCGGAAAACATCGAGAGGGATGGCAGCAACCAGACCAAAGAAGGCAAGCACAAACAGGCTGATAATAATTTTGTCTACCAGAGGTTGACCCTGTTGAATCGGCGGTTTGAGGCGTTCCTTCCACAGGTCCTCATTCTCTCGAAAGGCAATGAACATAGTTGCGATGACGCTCATCGCGACCACTCCCAGAAAGACCCAGGCACGCCACCAGTGCAAAGTCCATGTGGGTAAAAATAGTAACCCACCAAAAATAACCAGATTTCCTAGAAGAGCAGATAGGACTTTAAAGATAAACATCCGTTTTGTCTCCTTCCAATCCTTGATACATTTAATGTGGCGCGATCGCTTCAGCCGTTCACTATCCTGAAGGATAGGTTTTGTATGTAGATTGATGAATTACCATTATGGAGTCAAGCGATGGATATCCAGGAAGCATACGATAGCTGGTCACATACTTATGATACAGATCGCAATCTTACCCGTGATTTAGATCAAGTTATTACCAAGAGAGTATTAACGGGTTTAGACAGCTCCTCAATTGTCGAAATCGGCTGTGGTACTGGGAAAAATACCCTTTGGCTATCTCAAATAGCTGAACGTGTTCATGCGATCGATTCGTCAAAGGCAATGCTTGAAAAGGCGAAGGCAAAAGTAAATTCAACCAATGTCACATTTACAGTTGGAGATATTACAAAGCCCTGGGTATGTATTAACGCATCCGCTAATTTGATTACCTGTAATCTTGTACTGGAGCATATTCAAGATTTATCGTTTATCTTCTCAGAGGCATCTCGTGTATTAGTCAAAGGAGGATACTTTTTTATCTCAGAGCTACACCCATTCAAACAGTATCAAGGCATAAAAGCAAATTTTCAGAACAATCAAGAAACAATTGAAATTAAAGCCTTCACCCATCACATTTCTGAGTTCATGAATGTAGCTAAGGCATGTAGTTTTGCACTTGAAGACTTTCAAGAGTGGTGGCATGAAAGCGATCAGGATAAGCCACCACGACTGACAACCTTTTTATTCAAGCGGTAGAAAAATGAGGCATGACCATGATTGACAGTCCAAATATCGTTAACATGAACGACCTGGAGTGGGAAGAGGCGCATTACTCAGAGCATTACTCAGGCTGGTCTAAACGCTTAACCCCTTCAATGAATCGCAAAGAAGGTCACATGGGAGTCGTAGTGGAGCGGTTAAAGCCAAAATCACTTTCTTGCCCATTCCATTATCATGTTCATGAGGATGAGTTTTGTCTGATCCTCAAAGGTAGGGCGATGTTGCGCTATGGCGATCGCACCATTGCAATTAAAGAGGGTGATGCCATATCCTTTCCTCGTGGTGAACGCATTGCTCATCAGTTTTACAATCACACCAATGAGCCTGTGGATATTCTGACGATGGGAGAAAATCTACCCTACGAAGTTTGTTATTTTCCCGATTCCGACAAGTGGTTATCGCGATCGATGGGCAAGGTTGGCAAATTTGAAAGCACGGACTATTGGGCTGATGAACCCGACCCGCCAGTGATCAAAGTTCAGGAGTGATTGACGGGCGAATCAAGTCAGTGAAACGTTTGCATTAAATACTGCTGTTACAGTCTTGCAACAGCTTGAAGAACGTCTCGAAAGCCACAAAACGGATAGCTTGGATGAATAATAGTAATCGTTATCCCACAACTCACCCATGCCCCGCAAATAAGCGACACCTGTCAAACCATCTGTTGCTATTGGGCCTCTCGTGCTTTGATTGTCTTGATCGTTTCCTCTTTTACAACAGCAGCCTCATCGGCATGATCGACAATCTCCTGAAAGGAAAAGTGGCGGTCTTCAATCAGGTAACGGATCATCTGACGGTACATGAAATATTGGAATGAGCCGGATGGATCTTGTTTGCCAGCAGCGATTAAGCGAAGTCCCTGGGCTTCAGGAAAGCTACTCTCATGGGCGATATAATCGCAGTAGCCCTCGATTACCCAAGTTGGCAGGCTGTAAAATAATCCAACTCTATGACTAATCAACCCGTGGGTAATTTCGTGGGCAGCGACGGCAGAAAAGGAACGAGTGTTGAAAGTCGGAACCGCACTGTGAGCCACATTGTGAACTAAATCCGCATTGGCAACAAACACGTTATTGGTCACTGGCAGCGAATAGGCAAAGGCACCAGAACTCATGGGTGATAAGAGACGAAATAGCCAAGGTCGATTGCAGACAAAAATTCGCTCGCTACGTCCTGCTCCTACCAACTCAGAGCGATCGATCAATTTCACGATCTCCGCAATGCGTATGGAAGCTTCGGGTGGGAGTGGGGAACGGGCATAAACGGTCACACCCTGGGCACTGTAGCTGTAAGGAAAAAGGAGCTGTGGAAAAGTATATAAAGTGACGTAAAGCAGAACTAACCCAGATAGCGCCTGCCCGGTACGACAAAACCATCTTCTGAAGCGAGTTCTGGGGCTTGATTGGTTAAATCCGAGACGACGGAAAAAACGAGCCATGAGTATCTTTAACGTGGGTGGAGTAGTCTGCACTTGCAAATAAATCAGTTCATGCTTATGGGTGAATTTGAATTCGAGGATGAATCATATAATTCCACATCATCCTGGTTGCATCTGTTCCAGAAAGCTTACTGTCCTACCCATAACAGTGGCACTATCCTTTTGGCTAGTGTCACCCTGCCAGGTATCCGTCACACTAAATAAGGTTCTAGAATTTCTCTCTACCAAACCTGAAAACGATCCCTATGCGGACTGAAACTACCATTGTTGGAAGCGTTCTTTCCATACGACGTTACCCGATTAAATCAATGCAGGGGGAAGAAATTGATGGAGTCGAGGTGACAGAACGAGGTGTGTTAGGCGATCGCGCTTATGCTCTCGTCGATCGAGAAACAGGGCATATCGCCAGTGCAAAATATCCTCGCAAATGGAGCCAGCTTTTAGAGTGCCATGCTCGATTTGTTGAACCACCCCAACTCGGCAAGCCTCTGCCACCTGTGTGGGTCACCTTACCTGACGGAGAAGTTGTTTGCAGTACCCAATCGAATATCGATCAGGTTCTAGCACAGCAGTTGGGACGAGATGTGACATTATTGGCAGAGGCTCCTGCTAATCCAACCCGCGAGACGGATAGAACACCTCTGGATAATTCTTCCGGTGAGGAAACAATTCGCCAGGAAAAAGTTGCGTTTGCCGCCCCGACAGGAACATTTTTCGATTATTCAGCCATTCATCTTTTGACAACTGCGACGATCGATCGGCTCAAAAAACTATTCCCTTCAGGACAATTTGATCTACGCCGATTTCGCCCGAACATCGTAATACAAACCAATACCAATGAATCAGACTTTGTTGAAAATCATTGGTTAGGGTGTCGGACAACCATCGGAACGGATGTCCAATTCCGAGTCATTGATCCCTGTCCTCGCTGTGTAATCACCACTCTACCCCAGGGAGATTTACCTCACGATACGGGTATTTTACGAACCATCACGCAACATAACCAGGTCGAAAGTTTTACCCTTGCTCCTGGAAAGATGCTTCCGGCGATCGCTGGAGTTTATGCAACGGTACTCCACAAAGGGAAAATCTGTCAGGGTGATTTTATCGGCTTGCAGTCTGAGCCTCTTTGAACAATTTGACGCGCTCATCATGTATAAATTTGCTGCTGCTTCAGAAAAGGAACTCATCGTGTTCGGCTCTGCCCGTCCCGGATACAGCAATACGAAAGTCAACGAGTGGATTGAGTTTATGCAGAACCAGGAGATCAAGCGGGTCTGCTGTTTGCTTCCAAAATCTCAACTCGATCGCTATGCCAATCTGCTTGACATTTATCGACAAACATTTGGGGTTGACCAGGTGTGCTGGGCACCGATCGAAGACTTTTACTACGCCAATCCAGATCTACTCATTCATCAAATTTTACCGTTCCTAGCAACTGCCAATCAGACAAATGAGAGAGTTGTTGTGCATTGCTCAGGCGGCATTGGACGCACCGGGCACGTCCTAGCCGCTTGGCTGATAGCCGGACGAGGGTTTTCCCGTGAAGCGGCGATCGCTGCCGTTAAGCAAACGGGGAGAAATTCTCATGAAGCGATCGTTGCTGCTCTTTTCACAGGACGCAATTCCTGGAAAGTTGCGGCGGAACTAGATCGACTATTAAACGAATGCGATCGAGTGAGAGGAAAGTTCGCTTGATGCAGAGATTTGAGCAACGTTTAGAATGTGCAGCTTAGCTAATTCTTTTGGACACGCTAGAGAGAAAAAAGAAAGAATTGAAGGAGGTCAATCGATGAGTTCTGATGTGCTCGGTTTTCAAGAGATTGACAAAGCAAAAATCATGCTTGTTGGGGGGAAAGGTGCGAACTTGGGGGAACTGTCCAAGATTGAAGGCATACTCGTACCCGATGGCTTTTGCATTTCGACTGTCGCCTTTAAGAGAATCATTGAAGAAACACCGTCGATCAATGAATTACTGGATCAGTTATCACTTCTGAAACTGAATGACCGCGATAAAATCCGTGAACTGAGTGGTGAGATCCGTAGGGTCATCGAAGGGGTAGTCATTCCTAAAGATATGCAGGATGAGATCGCCCACTTCCACTCTAAACTTGGAGAAGAAAACGCCTATGCAGTCCGATCCAGCGCCACTGCTGAAGATTTACCGACAGCTTCCTTTGCAGGTCAGCAAGATACCTACTTAAACATTATTGGGAAAGAAGCAATCCTAACGCATATCCGCAAGTGCTGGGCATCGCTATTTACCGAGAGAGCCATCATTTACCGACTGCAAAACGGCTTTGACCATCGTAAAGTCTACCTGTCTGTGGTGGTTCAGAAGATGGTCTTTCCACAGGTATCAGGAATTTTGTTTACTGCCGATCCGGTTACAGGTCATCGGAAAGTAGTCTCCATTGATGCCAGCTTCGGACTTGGGGAAGCGATCGTCTCCGGACGGGTGAATGCCGATAGCTATAAAGTGCGGAATGGCAGGGTGATCGACAAGAAGATAGCCATCAAGAAACTGGCAATTGATGCCCTCAAAGAGGGTGGTACGAGAGAACAAGAGATTGAACCTGAGCGGCAGAATCAGCAAGCATTGACGGACGATCCGATTTTGCACCTTGAGCGCATCGGTAGGGCGATCGAAGCCCACTTTGGCAACCCTCAGGACATCGAGTGGTGCCTGGTGGGTGATACGTTTTACATCGTTCAGAGTCGCCCGATTACGACGTTATTCCCGATTCCTGAAACGAATGATCAGGAAAATCACGTCTTTGTTTCTGTCGGTCACAACCAAATGATGACCGATGCCATGAAACCATTGGGCTTATCTTTTTTCCTGTTAATGACCCCTGCACCCATGCACACAGCGGGTGGAAGATTATTTGTTGATGTGACAGCGACCCTGGCTTCTCCTGTCGGCAGAGAAACGATCTTAAACGTCACCTTGGGAAAATCTGATCCGCTCATGAAAGATGCACTAATAACCATCCTGGAGCGGGGAGATTTTATAAAACTGTTACCCGATAATCAGAGTCCCGGCAAAAGCAGGCAAGGGCGATCGCCTGCGGATTTTCAAACCCTCAACGACCACGATCCAGCGATCGTTGCTGATTTGATTCAACAGAGCCAAACCTCGATCACAGCGTTAAAACAATCCATCCAAACAAAATCAGGATCAGATCTGTTTGATTTTATCCGGGAAGATATCCAGCAATTAAAAAAGACCAACTTTGATTCACAGAGTTTTGGTGTGCTGATGACGGGGATGAATGCTGCCTCCTGGATTAATGAAAAAATGAACGAGTGGTTAGGCGAAAAAAAACGCAGCGGATATGCTTTCTCAATCTGTACCGCACAATATTACGTCGGAAATGGGTCTGGCACTATTGGATGTTGCAGATGCAATTCGTCCTTACCCAGAAGTCATTGAGTATTTGCAACAGGTCAAAGCGGATAACTTTCTGGGTGAATTGGTGAAGCTTAAGGGTGGGCAGGAGGCGCAGAATGCGATCGCGGCTTTTCTCGATCAGTACGGAGTGCGATGTGTGGGAGAAATCGATATTACAAGACCGCGCTGGAGCGAAAAACCAACCACCCTGGTTCCGATGATTCTCAGTAACATCAGAAACTTAGAGGCAGGGGAGCGTGATCGCAAATTTGAGCAAGGGCAACAATCAGCTTTCAAGAAAGAACAAGAACTATTAGAGCGATTGCAGCAATTACCGGATGGCGAACAAAAGGTCAATGAAACCAAACGAATGATCTGCCTGCTCCGGAATTTCATCGGCTATCGTGAATATCCCAAATACGGCATCGTAAGTCGC
>DATNPS010000232.1:0-25672 GCA_036703095.1 Crinalium sp.
ACTTTTCTCTGAATGTCGCGAATAGCCTAACCGCAGATCATTTCCGGCAAACGTTTGGATTAGAGCGCCTGACCGCATCTTATGACCTGAACATCACTCAACTGGAAGCCCTGCTAACCAGTTGTCCACCAGACTGGTTTGAAGTCACCATTCATCAGCACATGCCGATGTTTCACATGGAACACTGCGTATTCTGCGCCTTTTTGTCAGACGGAACGGACTATACCAACTGCGGTCGTCCCTGCGAAGCCCATGAGGTGAAACTGCGCGATCGCGTGGGCACAGAACACATTCTGACCGCCGATGCCGGATGCCGCAACACGGTATTTAACGGCATCGCCCAGACGGGTGCGGAGTATGTGCAGCGGTTGCAATCGCTGGGTGTGCATCAGTTTAGATTGGAATTTGTCAACGAAACGCGAGAGCAGACCAGCCAAACCATTCGTCGCTATCGCCAGCTTTTGAACGGTGAAATTAGCGGTTCCCAACTTTGGCGCGATCTGAAGCTCAACAACCAGCTTGGCGTGACCCGTGGGCCAATGGGAACGTAATACCAGGTTCTTAACCAGATGTTAATTTGATAGTGCTATGCATATTGCCCGATGAGCAGTAGAAATAATGCAAAGGGTTGTGCTGACGACATTCTGTGCGATCGCCAAATTCATATCGAGCAACCAACGAACGTATCCACCATTCAAGATCTATGCAGGTGTATAGAGATGTGTTTCGAGACAGATACGCTACCATCAATAAAAAATCAACGTAAAATTTACAAGCGGTACTGGTTTGATTAATTTTCTAAGAATGCCTCGCGTCAGGTGATGCAGCAACCGAAAATGAACTGTGACACTATTTGAGGGATGTGGGGAACCGTGCGATCGAATCGAGCGACTTTCTTCTGATACCAGGCGCTATAGAGTGCCGTGTTTCGCAGAAGCTATGATTCTTTCACTAAATATATTCGTGGGCTATTCCCGTCATTAGCGTGTTTGAATAGGTGTGCTCCATGTCTGATCATGCATGTCTTCAGCGAATTGAACAGGGTGTTGACGCCTGGAACCGTTGGAGAGACGAAAATCCAGATATCCAACTTGATCTCAGCCGAGCGTACCTGTTTGAAGTTGATTTAAGTGGAGCTAACCTGAGCGGTGTGAACTTGCACCGTGCCTGTTTGATTGGAGCAAATTTGAAGGACTCCAACCTGCAAGGAGCCGACTTGAGCGGTGCGTATGCCAGTCGAGCCAATTTAAGCAACGCCAGCCTGTGTGAGGCAGACCTCAGTGAAGCCAACCTCAGTGAGGCGATTTTGACCGGAGCTGACCTATCCAACACGCAGGCCAGAGCGGCTAATTTTGCCGCCGCAGAATTTACAGGTACTTGTTTAGAAGGATGGTGCATTAGCCACACGACGCAGTTTGATGATATTCAGTGTCGTTATGTTTACTTGAAAGGTGACCAGCAAGAGCGCCATCCTTTAGAAGGCGAATTTCATCCTGACGAGTTTGCCCGATTTACCCAATCTCTACGCGAAACCTTTGCACTAGAGCAGGGCTATGCCGTGCCGATCGCCCCTACTCCTGCGATCGCCCCACATTCCAACGATACCGAATCGGCGGCTCCTGCCGTGGCCTCTGCCAGTGCAGTTATGGTAGCCGATCCGGTTCCCCAACCCGCACCAACCGACGCGACTCAGCCTGTTCCACGTCCCCGCCCTCTTCCCAATCAATCGGGGGCCGATCTGCTCCAGCGCCGGATCTGGATGGGCATTGGTAGTGTAGGACTGTTGCTGGGAGCGATCGCCTTCTTCCTGCCTAAACTCAATCCTGCCCCCATCCCACCTCAACCGACTCCGACAGCGGCAGCCAGTTTCCCAATCATGCCCTGCAACGAACCGTCTGTGCCACCGTTGCCCGAACGCAAGCCAGATCATGAATATAAAGATGGCACCCGGTTTTATGGCAAATTTGCCGATGGAGCACCTGCGGATGGCCGGGGAATTATGGTCTTTAACACGGGCCAGCGCTATGATGGCGACTATCGCAACGGCAAACGCAATGGTTGCGGAACCATGACGTTTGATGAAAACAGACGCTATACCGGACAGTTTAAAGATGACCAGTTTGAAGGATTGGGCATCTGGACGCTGGAAAATGGCGATCGCTACATTGGCGAGTTTCACGACAACAAATGTAACGGCGTTGGAACATTCATCCTTAAAGACGGTTCATCTCAATCGGGCAACTGGGAGAATGGTCGATTGGTTGATGGTAAAGTATCGTGCGATCGCGAACCATTCGATCTGCCTGACGCTCCTGAGTGAGCTTGAATCAGCGGTGAAGCTGCACCGTTTACTCCAATCGATGACACAATGACAGCAAGGTCATCGTTTATTTATTTCTGCACAGTTGAGGAGACGATTCAATGAGTAGCCTGCTACAGAATGTACGAACTCTTTTACTGATCCCAGCCACCTGTTTGTCGGTTGTCAGTCTGACCGTTCTATCCCTGCAATGGGCCAAGGCTCAAGATATTCCTCCATCTACCCCCGCTCCAGAATTAACCCCATCTCCGTCTCCCGAACCTGAGCTAACTCCCTCACCGTCTCCCGAACTAACTCCCTCGCCTACCCCGACCGCCATTCCCGAAGAGTCTCCCTCCGTCACACCTGAACCCTCTAGTTCTCCTGAGGCGTCCCCTCAACCCTCTCCTGGTTCTGAGGTCACTCCGTCTCCCTCTCCCAGCGTTTCACCCCCACTAAGAACTACCCCTTCTCCTCGTGCAACATCCTCTCCATCGGCTGATACCAATCCTCGTGCACTTTGGTAGTTTAGGATCGCCAATTCAATCCGACCCAATTTTTGGGGCAACGCCCACGCCAATGTTGTGGGAGTCGCTGCCAAAAATTGGGTTTTAATTATTCCCAGTCCCTAACGAACGTCAGATTAACGTGTGAGTGTGATGAACGGCCTAATTCTCCGTCATGTTGTATCGAGTTGCATGGGTGCAGCCGCCCTGCTCATTTCCATGCAGGTATCAGCGATCGCTCAGGTCGCCTCTGCTGCAACAGAAGAAAGACCTCAACCCGAATCGCCAGCAGAGTTAGCCAGGCCGCTGCTCTCCTATGTTGCAGAACCGGAACTGCCGCCTATCCAACCGCTGCTGCCCGAACCCGTTGACCCCATTCGGTTGGTACTGCGTCTGAATGAACGACGGGTTTATGTGTATCAGGGAGATAAGGTGCAGCGCAGCTATCCAGTTGCGATCGGTCGGGCTGGGTGGGAAACCCCGACTGGGACGTTTCAGGTGATGAATATGCTACAGAATCCCGGTTGGACAAATCCGTTGACCGGGGAACGGATGCCCCCCGGCCCGGACAATCCCTTGGGTGAACGCTGGATTGCCTTCTGGACAGATGGCCGCAATTACATCGGATTTCACGGCACCCCAAATCGCAATTCTGTGGGTCGTCCGGCTTCGCATGGCTGCGTTCGCATGTATAACGAAGACGTGCGGCAACTGTTTGAGATTGTGCAGGTGGGAACGCCTGTGATTGTGCAGCGTTAAGTCAACGTGAATTCGACGAACGGGCTTTTGGGATTGCGCGACGCGCAATCCCAAAAGCCCGATTTTGCGTGCGCGTCGCGCACGCAAAATCGGGCTAGCGAATTCACGTTAAGTCAGCAATAAAGCAAACAAACCACACAGGGCGATCCCATCAAAGACTCCTGCCCCACCGATACTGAGAACGTCTGCTGTCATGCGTTCAATTTCTCGCAGATGTAGCAGATCAGCTACAACTGTTTTTTGTTCCATTTGTCTCAGTGGAATGCCCCAAAAGCGTCCCATCCAGAGATCGGCAAAGTCTGGGATTACAGAAACACGCGACACGCGCTCATACAGCGGAATGTTAATGATGCTACCCAAAACAACGCCTGCAAAGAGCAGTAAGGCAACATTGGGAGAAAAGCCCAACTTGGCCACAGCAACTTCTACAACATCCAAAGCGATCGCAAACCAGATGAAGGGAAATAGCAACAGTAATAGCAAGAATAGTAAAAGTGTAACGGGAAGATAAATCATTTGAGTTAAATAGCGGCTATGAAAATTGAGCGTAGTGATTTGGGTTAACGATTAAAAAGCTGGTTCGGCAATTGCTGCACGACACGCCGGAATGGAGCGGGATCACCTAATCCCTGCGCTAAAATGAGTGCCCCTTGAATAGCAATCACCGCATCTTCGCCGCGTTGCTGTGCCAGCGTTTGATCCATTCCTGATGCCATTAGAACATGGGCGATCGCATCAATCCAGCCGCGATAGGTTGCATTTACTTGTGCATGAAACGTATCGCGAGCCGAGCCGAGCAGCAAAATTGCTGATAAACACGGCTGCTTTCCTCCGTCATACACATCACTGAGGCGATCGCACATTTGCTGTAACCGAGTCAAAGGATCGCCCGGACTGTTGAGCAATTGCAGAATATTTTGCTCCATCCAGCCTTTCAGATAATCCAGCACCGTTTCAACCATTTCATCCTTACCGCCAGGAAAGTGATGGTAAAGGCTGGCTTTTCCCAGGCCAGTCGCCTCAGAGATTTTAGAGAGAGTAGCCCCGTCATAGCCATACTGACGAAACAAGCGCAGCAAGCAGGGAATGTAAGTTTCTTTAGGCATGGTGAGTGGGAGTCAGGAATGAGGAGTCAGGAGTCAGGAGCCAGGATTTATTGGATCACAACCAATACCCCGTAGAGACGTGCCACTGGCACGTCTCGCAACCATGCATCCCGACCGCATAAATCAACATAGTTGACATTATACCGAACGAACGGTACAGTCAGTCTATACCGAACGAACGGTACAGTTTAACGGAGGAACAGCCGATGATTACGCTTTACGGACACGAACTGTCGGGCAACAGCTACAAAGCAAGGTTGATGCTGTCTCTGCTGGGTTTAGAGTACGAGTGGATCAAGGTCGATCTGATGAAGGGCGAACACAAACAGCCTCAATTTTTAGCGCTAAATCCCTTTGGGCAAGTTCCGCTCCTGGTCGATGGCGATACTGTTTTAGCAGATGCCCAGGCAATTCTGGTCTATCTGGCTCGCCAATATGGTGACGAAAGCTGGTTGCCGCTGGACGCAACATCCATGAGTCGCGTGATCCGCTGGCTTTCAACTACAGCCGGAGAAGTGCGTCAGGGGCCTGAATCCGCCCGCTTGTATCACCTGTTTAAAGCCACCCGAATTGATCCCGACCAAGCCGCCCAAAAATCAGAATTTATCCTGACCCAACTCAACCATCATTTGGCAGAGCGAGAGTGGCTGGAGTTAGGACATCCTACGATCGCAGACATCGCCGTTTTTCCTTACACCGCTCTAGCCGGAGATGGCCAGATTGATTTGAACCAATATCCAAACATACTGGCCTGGATCGAACGCATCAAGCGTCTTCCTGGCTTTATTGGCATGATTGGTATTCCCGAACCCGTTGCTGTGTAGGAGGTTCACCATGTCACGCAAATTTGGAGACCTTGCATTTACACCGGATGTCAAACTGGTGCAAGAACAGCGCGGATCGCGGCAGACTTACGAGAAATACATTGCAAATGGCCCTGCAAACGACAGCATCACCCCAAACCTTGCAGAATTTATTGCGCAATTAGATGGCTTCTATTTTGGAACCGTCAGTTCCAACGGCTATCCCTACATCCAGTTTCGCGGTGGCCCTCCAGGGTTTCTAAAGGTACTGGATGAAAAGACGCTTGGATTCGCCGATTTTACGGGAAATGTGCAGTACATTACAGTCGGCAATTTGTCGGGCAATGATAAAGCATTTCTGTTTTTGATGGATTATCGTCACCGCAGACGCATCAAAGTTTGGGGCCGCGCTCAGTTCATCGAAGAGGATGCAGCATTGATCGAACGGCTGCGAGTTCCAGGCTATCCGACCAAAATTGAACGAGCCATCCTGTTTCACGTCGAAGCAACCAGCGAGAACTGTTCGCAACACATACCCATCCGCTATTCAGAAGCAGAGGTGGACGCTATGATCGCCCCACTACGCGATCGCATTACTGAATTAGAACACCAGTTGAGCGATCGCACTCCCCTTACCCCAGAACCCTAAACCCTACACTCCCTATCCCATGCAAACCAAACCTCCTCTTCCTCCCTTCACCCTGGAAACCGCAAAAGCCAAAGTACAGGCAGCAGAAGATGCCTGGAATACCCGCGACCCCGAACGCGTGGCGTTAGCATATACCGAAGATTCAGAATGGCGCAATCGAGCAGAATTTATCCATGGACGCGCGGCGATCGTCGAATTTCTCAAACGCAAATGGGCCAAAGAGCTTGATTATCGCCTCAAGAAAGAACTTTGGTGTTTTATGGATAATCGTATTGCCGTGCGGTTTGAATATGAATGGCACGATGATTCTGGGTTCTGGTATCGCTCCTATGGCAATGAAAACTGGGAGTTTGCCGAAAATGGATTAATGCTGCGCCGCTATGCAAGCATTAATGATGTGCCTATTGCAGAGTCGGAACGCAAGTTTCGTCGGGAACGCAAGTCGTGAACTCATTTTGTGAGGGGAATGCGCGGGCTGAGTTGCGCACTCCCTTCAAAAAAATTAGGTTTTAGGTGTTGCGAGATCGGGTCTACCGGCCTCGATCAAAGCGCGATCGCGAATTCGGCACGAGTCACACACTCCGCAGGGTTCGTCCTGTCCCTGATAGCAAGACCACGTCAGGTGGATGGGTACGCCCAACCGCAACGCCCGATGCACGATGTCTACTTTAGAATCCATCACCAGTGGGGCAACCAGTTTGGGAGCATGGCCTTCCAGTCCAGCCTTGGACGAGAGCGTAGCAAGGTGCTGAACGGCATCTAGATACTCTGGTCGGCAGTCGGGATAGCCGGAGTAGTCTACTGCATTGATCCCCAGGTAAATCGCGTTGGCATCTCTAGCTTCTGCCAGCGAAAGGGCGATCGCCAGAAACACCGTATTCCGTCCCGGTACATAAGTGATGGGAATTTCGTCAGGTTTTACGCCATCCGTAGGCACTTCCAGCGTTTGATCCGTGAGGGCAGAACCGCCCCACTGCGCCAAATTCACGTCTACGACCAGGTGTTCTTTAATGCCGAGATGCTCTACGATCTGTTGAGCGGCAACCAGTTCACGGTCGTGCCGCTGACCATACCGAAACGACAGGGCAATCAGTTCAAACCCATCTGCGATCGCCTGAGCCGCAGAGGTTGCTGAATCTAGACCACCGGATAACAAAACAACCGCTTTTGGGACACTCATGAGCGCTAAGGAATGTGGATTTATTAAAACCCAATTCTTGGGAGGGGGGTGCGCAGCTTAGCCGCGCATCCCCCTTCCAAGAATTGGGTTTGATTTGATTTGTGATCCTTGAAGGAGTGCGACACATCCTTTGGGGATCTTGTTATGAGACGTTTAATTTGGAGTAACTAAACCGTTCAAATGCCCCTTCATTCAGGTTATTCCAGGCATAAACACCATCCCGGAATGTCTTCCAGCTTTCAAAAACAGTCTTAAAATCAGCATCTTTAGCCGCAAACTCGTCATACAGTTCAAAAGATGCCTTCTCTGCGGCAGTCATAATCTCATCACCGAACGATCGCAATTGAACACCGCCCTGCACGAGCCGCTGAAGCGCTTCATTGTTGCGCGCTTCATAGCGAGACAGCATCGTGACATTGGCTTCAAAGGCAGCGGCTTGAATGGCAGATTGGTATTCCGGAGGCAGTTTTTTCCATTCGTTCAAATTGATCTGCACTTCGAGGGTGCTACCGGGTTCCCACCATCCCGGATAGTAGTAGAACTTGGCAACTTTATTGAGTCCCAGCTTTTCATCGTCGTAAGGGCCAACCCATTCTGCCGCATCGATCGCCCCAGTCTGTAACGCCTGAAAAATCTCACCCCCCGGTAAGGTCTGTACCGTGACGCCTAGTTTTGCCATCACCTGCCCTCCCAAGCCGGGAATGCGCATCTTCAAGCCCTGCAAGTCATTGAGGCTGGCAATCTCTTTGCGAAACCATCCACCCATTTGGGCACCCGTGTTGCCTGCCGGAAATTGGATCACATTAAATTTGCTGGCATACAGATCTTGCAACTGCTTCAGACCACCCCCTTCATACAGCCACGAGTTTTGCTGTTGAGCCGTAAACCCAAAGGGCATACTCGCTCCAAAGCCCATCATTGGACTTTTACCAATGTAGTAATAAGAGGCGGTATGGCCGCAGGGCACGGCACCTTGCTCTACCACGTTTAACACTTCCAAACCGGGAGCCAGTTCACCAGCAGCACGGGGTGTGATCTTAAATTTTCCACCCGTGATTGCAGAGACGCGATCTGCAAAGGCTTGTGCTCCGCCAAAGATCGTATCTAGCGATATCGGCCAGCTCGTTGCCATTTGCCATTCAATAGACGGTAATGACGAATCTGTTGCGGCTGTGGATGCGGCAGGTGATGATGACGATGTTGATGTTCCTGCGTTACACCCACCAACGATCCCTACAGCAGTAGCCCCAACGGTTCCCTGGGCGATCGCCTTTAAGATCTTTCGACGTTCCATAACGAGCCTCTTATTTATCACACTCCACGCTTATCCTCTAGCAAAATGTGTCTTTCAAGAGTAAAGTTTTTTAAAAAAGTATTTATGGCAACCTTCGAGGTGTTTAGGCCGCAATTATCAGTATGCAATTAGTGGAGGGCAAGCTTACCTATGGCGAGCTTGCCCTGTTACCGATTGGCACACTGAGAATTGCTGATTAAATCCGGGTTATAGAGCGTTGTCGCCAGGTTGACATTAGCTCTTCTGCGGCTGTGGGATCGATCGGCTTAGAAAAGAGATAACCTTGAGCCGCTTCGCAGCCCAAATACTGTAGCTGCGCCAGTTGAGCCGCTGTTTCTACCCCTTCAGCTACCACATCCAGACCGAGCGTGTGAGCCAGGGTAATAATGGTGCGGACAATTTCAAAATTATCGGGATCAGTATTCATTGAATTGACGAACGACTGATCGATCTTTAACGTATCAATCGGGAAACGCCGCAGATAGCTCAGCGACGAGTATCCTTTACCAAAATCATCAATGCTAAGCTGAATGCCACGCTCTCTCAACTGATGGAGCAACTTTAAGGTCGCTTGCGAGTGATCCATCAGGGTTCCTTCTGTGATCTCCAGCCGTAAACAGTTTCCATCAATTCCGGTTTCTTCCAAAATGGCGTTGATTTGCTGTAAAAAACTGGAGTTCTTTAACTGCTGACTGGCGACATTGACGTGTAGTTTTAGCTTTTTCGCCTGTGGTAATTTGGCTTGCCAAGCGCTTAACTGCTGACAGGCTTGACGCAATACATACGTGCCAATGGAAACAATTAATCCGGTTTCTTCAGCCAGCGGAATGAATTTGCCGGGGGAAATGTATCCCAGTGTTGGATGATGCCAGCGAAGTAATGCTTCAAAGCCAATCAGTTCGCCCGTTGAGAGTGAGGCGATCGGCTGATAGTGAATAAATAGCTCCTGTTGCTCTACAGCTTGTCGCAAGCTGCTCTCTAGCCGCAACAGTTCTAGAGTCGCTTCATACATATCCTGGTCGAACACGGCGTAACAGGCTTTGCCGTCTGATTTCGCCCGATACATAGCGATATCTGCATCGCGCAGCAGGTCAGATGCGTTTTGGTATCCTGTTGAACCCAGGACAATTCCGATGCTTGCACTGGTAAAGACGGTGTGATCACCGAGCTGAAAGGGTGAACTGAGCGCAAGCTGAATTCGTTCTGCTACCTGAATGGCATCGGCTGGAGCTTTGATGTCTTCCAGCAAAATCGTAAATTCGTCTCCCCCAAATCGAGCGACCACGTCTTCAGTTCGTAAGCACCCTTTGAGGAGAGTGGCGATCGCCATCAATAGCTGATCACCGACCAGATGCCCCAGGCTATCATTCACCACCTTAAAGCGATCGAGATCAATAAACAGGACGGCAAATAAATAGTCGCTGCGTCGCTTAGTTCGATCCAGTGCCAGTTGAATTCGTTCTGCAAATAAACTGCGGTTGGGAAGCTGGGTGAGCGTATCGTGCAGAGCATCGTGAATTAGTTGGAATTCAATCCGCTTGCGATCGGTGAAATCATGAATAATGCCGTCAATCCGCACCGGAATCCCCGTTGCATTGTAGATGACTCGACTACGATTGCTGAGCCAGCGAATTTCACCATCGGGTCTGATAATCCGGTATTCAACCTCTAAGCCTCCGGCTTTCACCAAATTGTGTAGCTCTTGCTCGACTCGCAGACGATCTTCGGGATGAATCACGTCCAGCCAGAGGGTAGAATCGCTTAAAAAATCAGTCGCTGGGTATCCATACACCTTCTCGGTTGCAGGATTCATATACAGCATCCGAAATGGCCGGATGGATGCAGACCAGACGATATCATCCAATGAGTTTAGAATGCTGGATAGCCGCTCCTCGCTGGACTGCAACCGCGACTCGGCCTGATGGCGTTCTGCAATTTCCCGATGCAGCGTGCGATTAGCCGCTTCTAGCTCAGCCGTTCGTTGCTGCACGCGCTTTTCTAAACTGGCATTCAGCTGAATAATTTCCTGCCTCGCTTCCTGTAGAGCGAGTTGATGTTTGATCCGGGCTAACGCTTCGTCTACATGGAATGGTTTGGTGATGTAGTCAGCCGCGCCCACTGAAAATGCCTTCACCTTATCTAAGGCATCGTCATACGCACTCAAAAAAATAACAGGAATATTGCACGTTTGTTTGTCGGCTTTCAATCGCTGACAGACCTCATAGCCATCCATGTCTGGCATATTGACATCTAACAGAATGAGGTTTGGCGTAAACGATTGAACTCCCCGCAGGGCTAACGCCCCGTTTTTGGCACACCGAATTTCATAGCTCTCTTTAGCTAAGGTATGCGAAAGCATACGGAGGTTATCTAGTACATCATCAACAATTAGAATCTTGAGCTTTTGCATCGCATTGAATTAATGATGAGTGACTAGCAGAATCCAAAGAATATGAGAACTATAATTTTTTTTTATGTATTTTCGAGGAACCAACCCGCAGAAGCTGAGAAATACTATGTTTTGAATCTCTATTACAACTACTCTAATTTTTATAATAAAGCAGCTCCATCCGTCAAACAGCGGAATTATATTACTGCATCTTTCCACTCCTTATCATTAGCTTTAAAGCAAATGAGCGAGTGCGAAAAGTGAAGCGGAATTTCGAATCAAACCTTAAAAGTTCAGATGATGCAAAAATGACTTTTTTAACTCGATATTTATACTGAACTAGGGTGTCCCTAATACTAAATTCGGAATTCGGCACTCGCTATCCGGAATTTGCAAGGTTGAAAAGCACAATTTTTTTAAAGATTTGATTTGTAGCAGTATTTCTAAAATGGCGTAGAAGCATAATTGATAGCCCAACTCTGATCTATGGCTGAGTCGCATAACTAAGTAGAAGAGCGTAATTAAGAACCGGGGGAGCGCCCCGGTTCTTATAACACGGTGTAATTAGGGCTACCTACTTACCAAGTCTGCTAATAGGAATTATGCTCAAAATCAAGAGTTTATTTAATCTGAAACTCTTACGATTACTAAAGATAATTCGACCTATAAAAGATAGAGTACGATTCTTTCGTAGTTAAACCAATTACTGAGTTAAATCCATGAGCTGATCGAAATCGAACTGCTCAACTTTTTGCCTTAGAATATCTGCCAATGCGGCATATTCGGATGGAATTTGTTCAATCAGTCTGTAGGCAACCTGACTATCTAATTCAGCAGACGCTTTGTGAAGCTCCTGTCGCCACTCAAAGGGCATGATCATAAGCGATGTTTCGCTGATGGTTTGAGTGGTCTGATGCTGAAGCGATTCATCTCCCTGCTGATAAAGATATTTGACTCCTAAGTGTTGGCTGATTTTGTGTAATAAAACATCCTCTTGGAATGGCTTGCGGATAAAATCATCCAGACTTGCAAATTTAATAGTGTTACAGTCTTCCTCAAACGTGCTGGCGGTCAGAGCAATGATAATCGTAGCTTGCCCCCTCAAATGTGACTTGATATACTGCGTCGCTTCATAGCCGTTTATAACGGGCATCCGCATATCCATCAAAATCAGATGGGGTTCCCACGTTTCCCAGGTGGCGATCGCCTCTTGCCCGTTGGCGGCTTCTCGCACGTCAAACCCCAGAGGCGTTAACAGTTTAACGACGAGTTGACGATTTTCCCAGCGATCGTCCACCACTAGAATGCGTTTAGTCGATTGCCCTGGTTCAAGTCCGATCACCCGCTGGCACGGTTTTGCAGCCTCGATTTTAGAAACATCGCTGAGATGAGCCTGTACATTAAAGCTAAACGTGCTGCCATGTCCGGCCTGGCTCTTGACCGTAATATCTCCACCCATTAGCTGCACAAATTTTCGGCTGATGGGCAATCCCAATCCCGTACCTTCCTGGGTGCTAAGTCCAAGTTCAGTTTGTACAAACGGTTGAAAGATTCCATCTAGCTCATGAGTCTCAATACCAGGCCCCGTGTCTTCTACCGAAAAAAATAGCTGAATTGGTTCGTCGGGCAAGCCGCGATCCATTTGGCTGTAAACTCGCAGGACAACATAGCCATGTTTCGTAAATTTGATGGCATTTCCCAACAGATTCAGCAGAACTTGTCGGAGCTTGCGTTCATCGATGCGAACGTACTTCGGAAGATTCAGCGAATAATGGCAGAGGAAGTTTAAACCTTTCAGCGATGCTTTCAACCGCAGCATATCTTCGATATTGCTGAGTAAGCGATGTAAGTCTACATCGCTCTCCTGTAGCGTCACTCGACCTGCCTCAATCTTTGACATATCCAATACGTCGTTGATTAACGCCAGCAGGTGATCGCCGCTGCGGCTAATGATCTCTAGATTTTCGCGCTGTTCTTTTTTGAGAGACAGATCGCGATTGAGCAGTTGAGTAAACCCAAGAACCGCGTTCAACGGGGTTCGCAATTCGTGACTCATACTGGCTAAAAATTCACTTTTAGCCCGGTTCGCCGCATCGGCAGCTTCTTTAGCCCGTTCGGCAGATTGTTTGGCATCTGCCAGTTCGGCGGTTCGCTCGATAACACGGGTTTCCAGCAGGTCAAACGAGTCTTTTAACTGCTGCGCCATGCGATTGAAGGCATTGGACAGCGTATTTAATTCCCAAATTCCCTGGATTTGAACGCTTTGGTTGAGATCTCCAGCCGCGATCGCCTGACTGGCCTGGCTCAAGCGCAGAATGGGGCGGGTGATCCAACGGGCCGTATACATGCCCAACAGGATAGCGATCGCCAGTGCTGCCAAACATAAAAGAACGGTTGTCCGCGTATTGGCGTTAATTTCGGTCATGAAGTCCGATTCGGGAATGGTAACCACCACCAGCCAATCCAATCCATATTCATCTTGCCAGGGTAGAACCTGGACAAACTGCCGCTTGCCATCTAGCAAGTACTCTAAATGCGTTTGTTTCTGAATGCTTTGAAAATTGGTGAACTGTTGCTTTAAGTAGTGAGCCGTGGATCGAATCACTGGGTCAGGACTTTCAAGTGCGCTGAGGCGTTGCGTTTGATTATTAACAATGTTGTAAGCGGGCGAATCGCTGGAGTTCCCAATCAGCATTCCATTCCGCTCAACGATAAACACTTTCCCGTGAGGACTGATATCCAGACCGTGCAGAAAGCGGCTAATTTCACTGAGCAGCAGGTCAACACTCAGCGCACCTAACAGCTTGTGGTTTTGATCATAGATGGGATAGACCGCAGATGCCGCTACGTAACCGACAAAGCCATCGGCGGTATAAATTCTGCTCCAGGCGGGTTTACCTGCCTTGACGGCATCGACATACCACTGATCTGTCGGTGCGTAGTAGGTCGTGGCATCTAGAATATCGGTGCGGTTGCCCTGAGCATCGGTGGCGTAGGTATAGTCTTTGCCATCGGTGAGAGAGTGTTCAACGATGGTGATACCTCGACCTTCTAACCAACGGCCTGCACCCACTCCCTGACCATTTTGCAGGTAGTAACACAGAAGATTGATGTTGGGATAGATCTGTGCCCGTTTCCAGAAGTAGCGGCCCACTTGCTTAAAGTTGTGGATGTCAAGCTCACCATGTTCCATCGCATCGATCGCAAGCTGGCCCAGTTGATGAGGAAGTGCCAGGTAGTTATCAAGATGCTGATCAACGCGATCGCTAATTTCGTTGCTGAGATGCAGGGCTAAACTACTGACTGCTTTTTGCCCGTTTCTAAAGGACAGGTAACCGACTAGCCCTACCGTAGCAAAGATCTGTAGAACGAACGGCACGACTAACACCAGGCTTAAGGGCAATCCTGGCAATTGTTGTCTATGCTGGCGATCAGCAGCCATTGATCTAAACTCCAAATCAGGGTTGAAATGCAGGTGAAACTGAGTTCAACTCTACGTTCTGTCAGACTCGCTCAAGTGCAAATATGAATAATTATTATGGTACCCACGATAAAATCAGGCTGAACATTCTGAATTCTAACGGTCGTCCAGTACCAGGGTACGGTAACTGTTTGACGGTGTAGACCTTCTAGGCTTGCAGTGCCGCCGATTGGGAATTTTGCGCGCCCGTCGGGTGCGCAAAATTCCCAATCAATTTCAAACTGAGAATTACTGTGGAATATTGACCAGGCTTGTGTTTCAGCCGATAACACGTTCGGTTGTCCAAGATCTAATGCGGTTCAACCCGTCAAAGATCTAGCCATAAACTCAAAATGTAACTATTTTTTAAAGTGGAAATTGCCAGGAATTCTTGAAAGATAGTGAACATTTTTGCCGGGTTGGATATCATATAGCAATCTAAGTGAATGAGGAGACCAACTCCTTAACACGTAGGGACTGTACCCATTTAAATTCACAAATCACTTAGTGCTTTTAGAGATGCCATATTACTAGTTAATAAGGCAGATCGCTTGATTTAATCCTGACAACAATTGCTTTGGGAGTTAATTATGAACAAAGGTGAACTGGTTGATGCGATCGCCGCCAAGGCCAATGTAACGAAAAAAGAAGCTGATGCGATTTTGACTGCCTTTTTAGAAACCGTTCAGGAAACGGTAGCTTCAGGCGAAAAAGTAACGCTGGTTGGTTTTGGCACCTTTGAGCCGAGAGAGCGTCAGGCTCGCGAAGGTCGCAATCCGAGAACTGGTAAAACCATCACCATTCCTGCAACGAAAGTGCCTGCCTTCTCAGCTGGAAAACTCTTTAAAGAAAAAGTTTTAGCGTAATCCAAATCCCCGGTTAGGAGGCGACGTGTTGCACGTCGCCTCATTATAGAAGCCCAGCAATTCTCAGCGTGCCAATCAGCGGCTTTGCCAGTTTGTCGCAAGCAAATTTGCAGAACCACTGATTGGGAATTTTGTGCGTCCGTCGGGCGCACAAAATTCCCAATTGGTTTCAAACTGAGAATTGCTGATGGAAGCCCATTCACTTGGGCCGACTCTTTGGAATGCTTTAAGATGATGTCGTCCCTCTTGAATTGAGCGATCGCTGTGCTAAACGTCGAAGCTGAACTCTCTCCAGATGTTGTAAAGGTCGCGCAGGGAATTGTTGCGCTGGTCAACAATCCCGGTCAGACAGACGCTGTGTTTGATATTGCGGATGGGTTGCGCCACACCGAGGTCTATCAGCATTTCATCCAGTATGCTCACTCGCAACCTGCTGTAGCAGAGATCCTGAAAGAGCGGTATTTTGCTCCGCCCATTGATCTGGATGCGCTGCTGAACTATCCAGAAGACTCACTTGGACACAGGTATGCTGCTGCCATGAAAGCAGCGAATCTTGTGCCTGATTTCTACCGCAAAATCAATGTAGAAGATGATTACAGCTACATCGCCCTGCGGATGAGGCAGACTCACGATATTTGGCATATTATCACCGGATTTGGTACCGATCTAGCTGGTGAGTTGGCGCTACAAGCGTTTACCCTCGCGCAAACGCATTCTCCTTTGGCGGTCGCGCTGTTAGCCGCGATTGTGATGCATGTGATCAAGGTTTCTGGCCCAGTTAATCACGTTGTGGATGCTATCCAGGCAGGGTGGCAAATGGGGATCAAAGCCCAACCGTTTCTGGCTCAGAAGTGGGAAGACGATTGGGAGAAAAGTGTGTCTGCGTGGCGCACCGACGTGGGAATTGAAACGTCGGAATAGATTGGGTGACTATCAATGCGATCGCGATATGAAATGCGGCCCGTTGGAACAGATTGGGTGAATATCAATGCGATCGCATCAGGGAATGTGGCTTTGGATGGTGATGACAAATATGGGGGGGAGACGTGCCACTGGCACGTCTCTACGGGGTTGACGGCATTACAGATGTCATTTCAAACGGGCGATCGCGGCTACTGGCCCACCTCCTGCTGGCCCTTGATGTTCGCTGCCGCCTGACACATACACCATTGGATCTTGCACCGTCGATGCTGCAACGGCCCCAACTACCGCACGCGCCATGCGGGTGTGGTTAATGTCAGAGTCGTCCAGCATGGTGTGACGTTTGCCTAAAATGGTGCCAGAGGGATCGGCTTCCGCTTTGGCAAATACGTTCACAACCTGCTCTAATGGCTGTCCGGTGCTGTGAATGGCCTGCCGAATGGCATCTTGATCCAGCGCATGGTGCATGACGCTATGGCCAATCACGAAACGGCTGGCAGAATTAGGCGAGTTGCCGAGCACTATAATTTCGCAATTGCGTAACTCGACTCCGGCTGATGTTGAGGCGACGGATGAATACAGTGAGTAGTTAGAACAGATATCCGCGTCGCGCAGATCGCTTAAACTTAGCTCTCCGAGGGCGATCGCCACTCCCAGCGCAGATGCGCCGCGCGAATAGGCCATGGATTGATAGCTGTTGCTGACCCGCACAGGTTTTGCCGGACTGGAGGCCACCTGCATTTGCGTGGATGTCACCAGGGGACACTTAATCTGCACAAAATGCACGTTGGCTGGCTCAAGACCTGCATCGGCGATCGCATCCTGAACAGCATCAGCGACCACCGTGACCATCGTTAGAGTACCAATTTCGTCGGGCAGGAAGTCTCGCGTTCGGCTGACACCCAGCACCAATCCCCACTGTCGCGATGTGTCGGGTGAGACGGCTTTACGGCAGAAGACATTTAAGTGAGGACTCAACACCCCTTCCGTGCCGCCAGACATGACATAGACAATCTGCTCAGCATGGTCGGGGTTGGTTTTTGCCTGGAGATACGCTTTCAGCGTTTGGGTGGCAAATCCGCGCGTGAAGTCATTCACACAGCCATTGCCCTCAGTTTTGCCCAGGATGGCGACAATGCTGGTCGGATCGATTTGCTGGCTTTGAATTAAGCGATCGAGTTCAGATAGGTCGTCTGGGCTAGATTGAGGGATTTTGAAGAGTTCAACGTTCATTGGAAATAGTGTTTAAACCGCTCTTGGAGTTGCTCGGTGGTTAAGTGTTGCACCCAATATTCAACCAGAGCGTGACCAAATGCCCAAGCATTGCGATCGGGCGGGTTTTGATTTTCTAACAATAGCGGCCACAGAGCCAGCAGATCAAAATTGCTGGGCGTTTGGGTATCTGCATTGAGCAATGAAAATAGCTCATAGGCCATTTGCAACTTGCCAATCACTACTGGCAGTTGTTCCACAGGAATTTGTTGGGCTAAGACATAGGCCAGCGTCGGGGAACCTGTCGAGAGGGTTGAAATGAACTGAAGCACGGGGCTTTTCAGCATCGCTGTCAAGCCCTGTGTCGTTGCCATCTGGAAGGTGTAGTGGTCGATAATTTTGGCGGCGGCAACGGTGCGAGCGTCCAGGTTTTTCAGGAAGCGGGCCAAGCGGAGCTGTTTTGCGGGAGCGATCGCCTCCATCAGTCCCACGGACAGCGCATCAATGTTCCATGCCATTCGGCCTGTTTGGGAATCTCCCGTCACCACAGGCAGCACCAGTTGGCAAAATTCGCGGAGCGGCTTGGCGCGATACTCCGTTGCTTCGCGAATGGCGATTTCTTTGGGGCGATCGCCCCATTCCCAGTCGTAGGGCGGATTCCATTCGCGAATCGGACGCAGCCGATCGACCTGAGTCACAACGGCGATCGCGGGCAAATTATCGACGTCTGTTTTAAGGTCTTTGAGAAAATCGACGTCCATTTGCAACGCCGGATCTAGGGCAGGAGTGGCCAGTAGCAATAGATCGGCGGTTGTGGCATAGTCCAATACCAGAGACTTCAGATCTGAACGATTGACCTGTTCGTAGCCCGGTGTATCCCACAGAAACAGGGAATCGCCCCCCGGCAACTGCCATTGATAATTCTGAATTTTGTCTGTGCTGGGCAGAACATCGACTGCCGCGAGATCTGATTGAAATAGCGTATTAATCAGACTGCTTTTTCCGGCTCCAGTTCGGCCTACCAGCAGGATATTGACGGGCTTTTGCGCCACGGTTTCCGGCGATTCGGCCTGCGTCAAAATTTCGCGTAAGGTTTGCGTTTTGGCTTTGGCTAAGGCTGGCAGACTCGGTGGTTTGGTTACGGTCGGTGGTTCAACGGTTGGCAATGCACTGCCTGTACCGCTGGCATATAGGGCGATCGCCTGCCGCCACAGATTCCGCAATGCCGCTTCGCGCAGCATTTGACTTAAGTTGCCCAATAGCTGTTGGGTGGCGCGACTGCTCGATCCCTTACTGGCCTGATTGGCGATCGCAGCAACGGGGTTCAACAGCCATTGCGCCCATCCCCAAACGCGCCACAGCTTACGGGCTGAAGGTTCTAGTTTCTGATAAATTTCGTAGGCTTGATAGGCTTGCCCGATCGTCACCTGATTCAACACGGGCGATAGCTTTTGCATCCACTGATCTACGTCATCCACCGTGCCGCGAATCAGCCCATAGGCTTGAGGGATGTAAATATTGAGCAGGGGATATTTTTGATCGGGATGGTAGATGTGGGCGATCGCCACCACGACTTCCTGGCACCGTTTCCAAAAGGTAGCCCAATCTTCCCAAATGGGGCGATCGCTTTGAGTCGCGGTGAGGATGTTTTGCAGCGCAGCCTCTGCCTGCTGGGCGATCGTGCTTCCTGCTGGCAGCACGACCGTTTCATCGACAGCCGCTTCAATCTCGGCACTGACTTCAATCAAGGCGGCTTCAACTTGCTGAACAACGGGCTGTGTCCACCGCACCAGGAGCCAGCGCCATCCGACAAACACCAGGGTAAAAATGGCCCAAATCCAGTTGATCCCCCAATCGTGGATTTTCATCCCTGCCGCTATCAGGAGAAACCCAACGATTGTGGCCAGCGGCAGCGCCAGTACAACCCATTGCCAAACCTTCAACCGCACCATGACTCACTGCCCCTCAGCCTTATTACCCTCATGCTATAGCGTTCATACATAAATGGTGAACAGGGTATGTGGGCTTTACCCTCAGCTAAATGCCATAACGTTCACAAATATAGCTGTCGCCATCCATTAGGACATGGAAAACCAAGGGGGTGTGGGGGCTGCGCCCCCAGCCAGGGGTTCCACCCCTGCACCCCGTAATACCAGTGGCTATGGCTATAAATGGTAAATAAGAGGTGTGAGCTTCGCCCTCAGGCAGGGGGAAAAACCCTGCATCCTGTTCACTGTTCAGTCGGAATCACTGTAGTTGGATTGAGCGATCGCAAAAAATCGCGTACCTGGGTGGGCGATCGCAACACAATCACGGTTTGATCAGTGGGTCGAGCGCGAAGCTTCTCAAGGATGCTGCGACGCCTGCGATCGGGATAGCTCCAAACGTAGCGAATAAATTCCCAGTTCAATTGTTCTGGACAATCGGATGCCATGTCGGGTCGGGTTTTGCCTGCGTATTGCAATCGCCGTTTGACGATGCGCCACAAACATGTGAGACGGGGCATATCAAGAAAGATGATTGTATCTGCGACTGACAATCGCAGGTCGAGAGTACCGCCATAGTTGCCGTCCATCACCCACGACTCTTTCTGCAACAGAATTTCGACGGTCTTCTGCCACTCTTCTGGAGATGATTCAACCCAACCCGCCTGCCAGTAGTGAGCATCGAGATGAATGACTTCCAACTGAAGTGTTTGGGCGATCGCACGGGCTAAGGTCGATTTGCCTGCACCCCCAGACCCAAGAATTAAAATTTTTCGCATCGGGATACTCCTGAAACGCATCAGCGATCGCACCTGCTTGTTGAGGGAGTCGCAATAGTTATGATGAACATATCAGGCATGGCGGGAGGGATAACAACGTGATTATTAGACACCCGGTGTTTTGAAAACGGTGTCTAAAGTGCTTCACTCATCGATTAGCATGTGCCCAAGGAAATTTTTATCGTAATTGTTATAAACGTGGTAACAACATCCAGCCTTAAACTGTACTTGTCGGTGTGGCATAAAAGCAAAGAATAACTAGACCCCGGATGTGGGCTAGACACCCGGTGTTTCAAAACATCGGGTGTCTAGGGGCATAGAGCTAATTCACGCTGAAGATTGTGTTAGTTGAGTTAACGGGTGCGATCGCTTCTTCATTTACCGTCGTTATACGAGTCGAACGTTTGCGCGGTTTGCCGCCTGCCTGCATGTATTGCAAACTGTCTTTGCCGTATCGTGTGCCAACACTCATCAATATTTTTTCAGAGTAGCTGCTTAACTCTCGCTCTAGTAATCCAACCTGTCCGGCCATCTCATCTAAGGTAGAGAGCATGGTGTTATAGGTTGCTAGTTTGGTTTGTAAGGCTTGAATACGAGCGTTGTATTCAGTCACACTTAACCCGTCGCCAAATTCGAGAGTTTCACTAATCGATCGCACTCCTGCGAGTCGGTGCATGGCTTTATTGAGGGTTACGGAACTACGTTTCGGTCGTGGCATAGATGCGTCTCCTGGAGAAGCGGATGTGATTTATGCTTGTACTCTAGCCACTGCGGTTCTAGATTCACCTGGGCAAATCTTTGCAAAAAAGTTATTAGCTTTGTAAAAGAATTATGGGGTCTGGTTGATTTTACTCAAGCGATCGCCATTTATCATAAACCTTCGTAAAGAAACGTTCTTGTTTATCGGTTTGGTTCGTTACAAAGCTGTGTTGATTCGAATCAATGTTGTTTCGGTTCGCTTAAAAGCTGTATTGATTGGAATGAAAGTTGCTTTGATTCGTCTAAAAGCTGTATTGATTCGAACCAAAACAATGTTGGTTCGTTACAAAGTTGTGTTGATGCGCGTCAATGTTGTGTTGATTCGTTTAAAAGCTGCGTTGATTTGAATGAATGTTGCTTTGGTTCGCTTAAATGCTGTGTTTGCTTGTGGCGATCGCGTTCTACTTCGTTCGTTATCCTCGTTCCAATGCTCACGAAACCCAATATCAAGTATCGCTACAGGGATCTGTCTCGGCTCCAATTCAATTGGCGTTTCGTAGAATGGGCACGCAAGGCTTTGCCCATCCTACCTGGTAGCAAAAATTTCTTTAATCGGTATTACCAATTGCAACAGATGCGGCAGGGGCGAATGCCATTCACCCTTTTGCTCGTTACCAAGCTCCAGCTTGGTAATGCCATTTGGAAGCTCCAGCTTCCTCCGTCTCACATCTCTGACGTTTTGGTAGTGGAAAGCCACTTTTGTTTCTGGAAGCAGGAGCTTCCAGCCAGATGTTACCAAGCTCCAGCTTGGTAACGAGAAAGTCCGCGAAAGCGGACTTCGTTCATATAGCCGCGAATTCATTCGCCAGGTTGGCGATCGCCTTCACCCCCATTCCAGTACTCTGCATTCATTTGTGCGTCACCAAACACCTGTCCGGTAACGCGCAAAACGGCTGATGAGGGTGTCTAATAGACTGAGGATGGCAGGCCGCTGATGTTCCCTGGCTTGAGATCTCGACTCTGGAGACCCCCCCTGCCCCTCATGGCTCCAGATATAGCGCTGACAGGTGGCTCTGGCCTCTCGCTCGACATTGGTACTGGGTGACACCAACACCGGATGATGACGCAAAAAGTTGCAGCCCAGACGCAACCAGCCCTGCCAATCAGCCCACCACAACCGCACTGTGTTGTCCCCACTGCCACTGACAATGCGCTGGCCATCGGGGCTAAAGGCCACCGAATAGACGGAAGCCGTATGGCCTTGAACGGGTTGGCCAATAGGAGTGCCATCGAGGTTCCACAGCCGCACCGTATTGTCCCCACTGCCACTGACAATGCGCTGGCCATCGGGGCTAAAGGCCACCGAATAGACGGAAGCCGTATGGCCTTGGAAGCGATTTTCCTCCTTAACGGTTTGTACGGCACTCAGCAAGCTAGAATCTACGGCATCAAACACCTTATTCAAGTTGTGATCCCGGCTCTCCCCCACCGTTTGAATCGCCAGCACCAAACCATCTACGGCTTTCACTGTCGGTAGCCAGTTAAGTACCACGGCTGCTTTCTCGCGCAAATTGGCAATCGCGGTTTGCTGTTCGGCATTACTCTGCGCTGCTATAGCAATTTGAGTTTGGTCTTCCGCCCTGCGCTGTTGCTTTCGCGCTTCGGTGGCATTGTTTCGGGCCAAGACCGTTTGTTCTCTAGCCTCCTCTAACGCACCTTCAGTCCGTTGCTGTTGTTTACGAGCCTCAGTCGCATTGCTTCGAGCCAGTTCGGCTTGCTTTCTCTCTCGGCTTGCGGCTGCTTCCGCTCTTTGCTGCTGCTTCTGGACTTCGCTCAGAGCGTCTTCAGCCCGTTGCTGTTGTTTCTTTGCTTCAGCCGCATTGTTATTTGCAAGTTCCGTCTGCTGCTCTGCAATATGCTTTTGCGCTAACGCAATGCCCTGCTGCTGAAAGGCATAAACCGTCATACCTGCCATCCCAATCAACCCAATCAACAGCGCCAAAATCACCGGAAGCGCAGGCTTCAACCGTTGCCAGAGAGTTTCGGGCAAATGGGTTTTGATCCAGTCCCAGTCAAACACTTCATAGTAAATCGGGTTGCGAACCTGGAGAGATCGTCCCTCTCGTCGCACTACACCCGATAGTTTCAGGTGGGTTTTCACCAGCGATTGTTCCTCATCCAGCACGGGCAATTTACCGCGTCGAATCTCGCGATAGGTTCTCAGCACGGCCACGGGTTCCAGTGCCCGTTTGGTCAGCATGTCCCGGACAAACTGCAAATTGTTGTCCTGCTCGCTTTGCCGTCCCAAAAACGTGCTGGCCACCAGCCGATTGACCTCTGTTTCTGTCCACTGGTCGCCGCCCACCTGCGCTATCGCCTGACACAGCCGCTTCGTCAGATATGGATGTCCGCCCGTCCACTTCAACACCCAGGTCATCACCCGCTCCGTGTGATGCGGCAGCAACCCCAATCCAGCAGCCAGCGGCAGCGCTTCATCCAGTGTAAAATCGGTTAAATCCACTCGATGCCCAATGTTAAACGGCGTTCGCTTGGCATCGCGGATCAAATCGCCCGGTGTGGCTACCCCAATCAACACAAACGACAGCCGCCGAAACGCAGGCTGCGTCGCTCGCGCCACATAGAGATAGCGAATCGCCGCATAGAAATCATCAGTAAAATCGAGGCTGAGGGTGGTGTCGATCTCATCGACAAAAATCACCACTGGGCCTTGCACCTCCTTCAGCACCACCTGCTGAAAAAAGCGAGTCAGCCGTTGCGTCACGCCCAACTCATCATGGGCCTGCCACCATTCCGACACCGACACCGATAGCATCAGTTGATCCGCGATCTCCGTCAGCAGTCCGCGATACCATTCCGCCGCACTAACCTGCGTGCCAATCTGGGTCAGGTCAATAATCACCGCCTGACTGCCCTCGTCAATCAACTGTGTAGCCGTGCGAATCATCAAACTCGACTTGCCCATCTGTCGCGGCGTTAACACATAGGCAAATTCTCCCTGACGGCAAAGGTTCAGCAATTCCTGATCGGCATGACGCGGAATATAAACCCCCCGTTCATTGGCCTGTACCGTTCCCCCAACGGTATAAATGCCCGGTTCAACCATTCAGCCGCTCCCCAAAATACTCCGCATAAAGCCGACAGCGCGGCACCACCGTTTGATTGTCTCGATACACCAGCCCTGCCGCACTGAGCAATCGCAATACACGCGCATCTGAGCAGGTCTGATTTTGGATCACCTGCCGCAATCCCTGAAGCAAATCCTGGCGATCGCTAATCCGAAACAGGTGATAGCGCAGATGATCGCCAAACGGCCCCCGATCATCCCAGCAATTCTCAGTATGGCAAAAAGGTGTTCAAGTCCTGGCAATAACGGTATTGTAAGGACATCAGAGAGAACCAAGAGAGCCAGAACCGTTGAAAGGACGGGGGTTGTTTGACACAATAGTCGGTTCTTTTCGCCAGCGCCTGTCCTCGCTACCGGACAAACGCACTGGCAAAAATACCCGCTATGGGATGGAAGATGCAGCCTTGAGCGCGTTTAGCGTGTTCTTCACTCAAACCCCTTCATTTCTGGCATACCAACGCATGATGGCAGGTAGTAAGGGTAAAAGCAATGCCCAGAGCCTGTTTGGTGTCCATCAGATTCCAAGCGACAACCAAATCCGGGACCTGTTAGATTCCGTAGCACCTGAGCACGTGTTTCCTGTGTTTGAGGAAATCTTGCAGGTGTTAGAACAGCAGGGGCAGTTAGAGGGCTTCCGCTCGCTTGCGGATACGCTGTTGATTGCCATCGATGGCACCGAATACTTCAGTTCGAGCCAAATCCACTGCTCGAACTGTTCAACTCGCATCCTGAAGTCGGGGGAGACGCACTACTTTCATAGTGTCATCACTCCGGTCATTGTCGCTCCGGGGCAAACTCACGTCATTCCATTGGTGCCCCAATTCATCGTGCCGCAAGATGGCTATGACAAACAGGACTGCGAAAATGCTGCCGCAAAACGCTGGTTGTCGCAGCAGGGGCAACGCTTGCGTGCGCTGAACGTGACTGTTTTAGGGGATGACCTCTATTGCCACCAGTCCTTGTGCCAGCAGATTCTAGACCAACAATTGGACTTCATCCTGGTGTGTCGTCCGGAATCTCACCCCACCCTCTATGAGCATCTAGAGGGCATTGACCTCCCGACGCTCATCACAAAACGGTGGACTGGCAAAGTTGAGGAAACCTATACCTACCGCTATCTCAACGGAGTGCCCATCAGAGATAGCGATGATGCCCTGCTGGTGAACTGGTGTGAACTCACCGTCAGTCGTCCTGACGGGAAGGTAACGTACAAAAATTCGTTTGCGACCAATCACACCTTGAACGGCGAAAACGTAGCAGAGATGGTTCTCGCAGGACGGGCACGCTGGAAGGTCGAAAACGAGAATAACAACACGCTCAAGACCAAGGGCTACAACCTGGAACACAATTTTGGACACGGGAAGCAGCATCTGTCCTCATGCTTAGCGACCCTGAACATCTTGTCGCTCCTCTTCCACACACTGCTAGAGTTGCTCGATTTGAAGTACAAGCTGTTGCGGTCGCACTTGCCCACGCGCAAGACCTTTTTTGATGATTTGCGGGCGTTGACTCGCTACATGTATTTCGACAATTGGGATCATCTACTCACCTTCATGCTAGAAGGTCTAGAGCTAGACATCCCGCCGAATACCAGCTAATTTTTCATACTGAGAATTGCTG
>DATNPS010000397.1:0-22377 GCA_036703095.1 Crinalium sp.
AACTCCAATCCTTATAGATTCACATTGCCCGTAATATTGCCAAACACGTTGCCACCTGTCACTTGACCAATCACCTGGTTCTGGTTTCCGGTGACATGCTGCACAATTTGCGTTCCAGGTGTGCCGTCGAGGGCGTCTTCCCGCATAATTTTGGCGATCGCCTCTGCCAACTCTGGATCGGACTCTAAAATCTTTTTCAACTGCACGCGCAGTGCGGCTTGGGAATCTGCGTCATCGGGTGCTTTTGCTACATCTTCAGCCGCTTCTTTAGCGGCTTCCTTAGCTTCTACTTTGGGGAATAGTTTTTCCCAAATCGCGCTGGCCTTGTTTAAGGCGTTTTTAGTTAGCTCTGTGCCTGTGGTTTCTCCAGATTTGGCGGCAACGCCTTCTAGAACTTTGCTACCTAGATTCATTAGGGTGGGCAGGAAGGGAGCGAGAAATGCAGTCAGGGTAGCGGGGTCCATAAGCGTGTTCTCACATCAAATAGGGCGATCGACCGTTTAGGTCAACCGTGGGGGCAAGTGAATCATGCAAAACTTCAGTTTTGATAGCTTATAGCGTAACTCATGATTCATGACCAACCGTAATATTCCATCAATAAACTAAAGATACGTTTAATGTTGCTGCTCCCTTTACTCGGCTCAGTGGCGACGACCTATGACTTTCAGGATAAGAAACGCTATGAGCGAGAGGAGTGGGATGGACAACGCTACTAACCAACGACCTGCTAACATTTTGGAGAGAAGAAATAGGACAACCGCAAGGAAAATGAGCGCTTTTATAGCACGACGCCACAGGGCTGAATGACGAGGCCGATCGAGTGCTTGCAGCCATGCTGCGACTTGTTTGAACTCTGGGGAATCTGGGTGCAATTTACTCAAGGCGTCCTGCCATGCTTGCCTTGCCTCCTCTCGCTTACCCTGCGCTTTGTAAAGGATGCCTAAGTTACCGAGGGATTGCCCTTCCCCTTGTCAATCGCCCAACTGCCGTTTGATATCGAGGCTTTGCTGATAGAGAGCGATCGCATTTTCCACTGGGGTGAGTAAGACGGCAACTCAAACACCTCAATCTGGTCAGCATGTGCAGCTAACCATTGCTGGACGACCTTGGCCTGATGTACCAGATGTCGGTCGATGATCCAAAACAGCTTGCGCTCCCGTTTAGCAATCAAACGTTGTAGAAACTCAAGGAACACCTGAGTGGTGAGGGTATTGGTGCTTCAAACCTGGAATACGGCCTACCTTTTCGTATCCGAAATTCACACTGTTGCAGCTATAAAGATGTGATTTTTATTACTCGATGGGCATTTTAAGAATCAAGAGCTAGAAGTTATCCCTTAACAATCGCTACCTCCCAAAAAAATTTTGAGCAGAGAATTTTTTTCACTAAAAATTAACTATTCAAAAACACCTTGGGATTGCTTTGTGGGGGTGTTTTTCCAAAGGTAAATTTCCTTAGTGAAGGATAAATAGATCCATTAAACAGAGCCTCTACTGCGCTGCTAACTGAACGTTTATTTAGCTATCTTTTTGACCTATGACTAGTTCACCCACTGCGATCGCAACTCCTACTGCCTGCTTATCTACCTCTAGCTCTTCTACGCTGGTTGTTATTGATCCAAGCGTTTTAGATTATCAGATGCTCACTTCTAGTGTGCGTTCGGATGTTGATGTTGTTGTGCTAGAGGGCGATCGCAATGGGGTAGAGCAAATTATAGACATTCTGCGCCAGCATTCTCAGGTTAAAAACCTACATATTGTTGCTCATGGTGCCCCTGGCACGATATATATCGGTAATCAACCTTTAAGCTTAGACACCCTTGATCACTATGCCCACTCACTTCAAGCTTGGGCAGTAGAATCAATTGTGATTTATGGGTGTCAGGTTGCTGCTGGAGATGCTGGAGCAGAATTTCTACACAAGTTACATCACTTAACAGGAGCAGCGATCGCCGCATCTACCACCAAAATAGGCAGTGCGGCGCTGGGTGGTAACTGGAATTTAGAAGTAGCGATCGGCAATCCACAATCATCATTCGCATTTGATGAAGCAACTCGACAACAGTATGCAGGAGTACTGATGCTTTTGAATGCGGGTGATTATGCTGCTCTAAAAGCTTTGTATCTCAGTACGAATGGAGCGAACTGGACAAACAATACAGGCTGGAAGGATTGGGATTTCAATAGCACAACGCCTCCTGATACTAGTGTAGTTACGTCCTGGAAAGGCGTGACGTTGGCAGGCGATCGCGTCTCATTACTTGTTTTAAATGCTAATAATCTAAGCGGTACGATTCCAACCGAGTTAGGCAACCTGACCAATTTAGCTACCCTTGCTTTACCTACCAATCAGTTAACGGGTACAATTCCAACCGAGTTAGGCAACCTGACCAATTTATCTCTCTTGAATTTAGCCAGGAATCAGTTAACTGGTACGATTCCCACTTGGGTAACAAACCTAAGCAGATTACAGATTTTAAACCTGAGACAGAATCAGTTGACGGGAGCTATTCCATCTGGATTGGGGAGTTTGACATACCTGTTCCTCCTTGCACTCGCTTCTAACCAATTAAGTGGCAACATTCCCTCAGACTTGGGCAACTCGAATTCTTTGCGAGAGCTTTACCTGGACACAAATGCCTTAGGTGGAGATGTACCGCAGAGTATTCTCAGTAAATTGAACACCCAGATTATTGCATATACCCTGAACAACTCTCCCTATATTAATAATGTCGCTGACCAGATCATCAACATAGACTCTTCGCTAACGCTGAATCTATCTGTCAGTGATATCGATAATGAAGGGAACGACGACGTTAACAATTTAACGCTGAGCGTTGCTTCAAATAATTCCAATCTCATTGACAGCAACGGTATATTCATAAGTGGAACTGGGAGCGATCGCACCGTCACATTCACCCCCATTGCTGGACAACTCGGAACAGCCATCATCACGATGACGCTGCAAGACAGTGGTAGTGAACAGACGGTCAAAACCTTCAACTTAACAGTAGACAGAACCCTTAATGCAGATGATTATGCTGCCCTGAAAGCACTCTATCAGAGCACAGATGGGGCGAACTGGGCAGACAATACAGGCTGGAAAAGCTGGGATTTTAACAGCACAACGCCCCCTGCTTTAAGTGTGGTGAGACAATGGAAAGGGGTAAGTTTAACGGGCGATCGCGTCACCGACCTCAGCTTAGGAAACAATAATCTGGTTGGCAGCATTCCTGCTGAAATTGGTAACTTTGCTAGCCTGACCAATCTCAACCTGGTTAACAACCAACTGAGTGGCAGCATTCCTACTCAGATCGGCAATCTCATAAATCTGACGGATCTCTATCTGTATGGAAACCAACTGAGCGGCAGCATTCCCTCTCAGATCGGTAATCTGACCAAGCTATCTACTCTCAACTTAGACGTTAACAAGCTGAGTGGCAGCATTCCTGTTGAATTGGGCAATCTCACTCAGCTAGGTATTTTCAGCGCATACGCTAATCAACTGAGCGGCACGATTCCTTCTCAGATTGGCAACCTTAGCAACTTAGGCACCCTCTACTTAAACTACAATCAACTAAGCGGCAGCATTCCTTCTGAGCTAGGGAACCTTTCAAACCTAAACTCGCTCGACCTATCGGGAAACCAACTGAGTGGCGATATCCCCCAAGCATTGCTCACTCAGTTAGGCAAAAGTATTTCCAATTACAACCTTGATAATGCGCCGTTTTTGACTGCGATCGCTGATCAACTGCTGACTGAAAATAAGTCACTGACGCTCAATCTATCCATCAGCGATATCGATCAAGGAAGTAACGAAAATCCTAACAACTTGACTCTAACAGTCACTTCTAATAACTCCGATGTCGTTGATAGCAGTGGGATCTTGGTCAGCGGAACGGGAAGCGATCGCATTATCACCATCACTCCCATTGCTGGAAGACTCGGAACAGCCACTATCACGGTGACGCTTCAGGACGGTGGCAGTGAACAGACTACCAAAACCTTCCAACTAACGGTAGACAAAACCCTTAATGCAGATGACTATGCTGCACTAAAAGCGTTATATCAAAATACCGGTGGAGCCAACTGGAAAAACAATAGCGGATGGAAGGACTGGGATTTCAGTAGCAATACCCCACCTATTTTAAGTGTGGTGAGCCAGTGGAAGGGCGTGAGTTTGACGGGCAATCGCGTCTCAGATATTGACTTAAGCAACAACAATCTCAGTGGTACGATTCCCTCTGAACTTGGGAACCTCGCTAATCTGAAGACCCTTGTTCTACGCCAAAACAAACTGAGTGGCACGATTTCTAGTGCATTAGGTCAGCTCGGCAGCTTAACATACCTCAACCTGCGAGACAATCAATTAAGCGGTAGCATCCCTTCTGAACTGGGTAATCTGAGCAGCCTACAAGAACTGTACCTGTATAGAAATCAATTGAGTGGCACCATTCCTAGCGAGTTGGCTAACCTGAACAGCCTCCAAACACTTTCCCTGCAAAGTAATCAGTTGAGTGGCACCATTCCCGTTGCGTTAAGCAACCTCAGCAACTTAACCAATCTCAACTTAGGGGGCAACCAACTGAGCGGCAGTATTCCCATTGCGTTAAGCAACCTCAGTAACTTAACATCACTCATCTTATACAACAACCAATTGAGTGGTAGCATTCCGGTTGAATTAAGCAAGCTCAGCAACTTAACCGCTCTCTTTCTATCCAGCAATCAACTGAGTGGCAGCATTCCTGCTGAGTTGGGAAACCTCGCCAAACTAAGTTATCTCATCCTCGATCATAATCAGTTGAGCGGTAGCATTCCCAGCACATTAGGTAACCTCACCCAACTCATCAATCTGTCACTAGAGAACAATCAACTGAGTGGCAGCATTCCCACAGATTTGGGCAACCTCAGCAACTTAAAACTCCTTTATCTCCATACCAATCAACTCAGCGGCACGATTCCTGTTGAATTAGGCAATCTCAACAGTTTGACTCAACTTTTCTTAAACAACAATCAATTGGGTGGAGATGTTCCTCAGGCAATTGTTAATAAGCTCGGTACTAGTATTACGACTTACGATCTCAATAATGAACCGTTTATCTCGTCGATCGCCAATCAGTCTACTCTTCAAGATCAACCGCTAACACTGAATCTCTCCATCAGCGATATCGACGCAGGCAGCAACGACACTAACCTGTCGTTCAGCGTCACATCCAATAATCCGAATCTCATCGATAGCAATAGTATCTCGATCAATGGAACTGGGAGCGATCGCACCCTCACGCTCACCCCAATCAGCGGCAAAAGTGGAAGTGCCACCATTACGATGACGCTACAAGACGGAAGTGGCGAACAGACTGTAAAAACATTCGTCTTAACAGTCGCGCCAACGCTCAACGCACAAGACTATGCTGCCCTAAAAGCGTTATATCAAAGTACTGGTGGAGCCAACTGGACAAACAATACAGGCTGGAAAGACTGGGATTTTAATAGCACGACACCTCCCGCTGTTGGTTTAGTCATAACCTGGAAAGGTGTTGCGCTGACAGGCGATCGAGTGCGATCGCTTAATCTGGAGAATAACAACTTAAAAGGTACGATTCCAACTGAATTAGGAGACTTAAGCAATCTCGATCTTCTCAACTTAAGTAACAACCAACTGAGTGGAACAGTTCCATCTCAATTGAGTAACTTGAATTACCTTGTTCAGCTGTACCTGAACAACAATCAACTGAGCGGAGAGGTGCCTCAATCCCTTGCCAGTCAGTTAAACTATCTTCCTCCTCCACTTGGCATTATCGAGTTCAACCTGGATAATGCCCCCTTTCTTTCCCCAGTCGCTGATCAAACGACTCTCATCAATCAGCCACTAACATTCAACTTGCCAATCAGTGATATTGATCGGGGAGGGAATGACACTAACCTGACATTGAGCGTTACGTCTAGTAACTCAACGTTGATTCAAGACAGTGGCATTTCCGTTACGGGTAATGGAAACGCTCGCACCCTCACCCTGACTCCAACGACTGGACAAGTAGGAACAGCCACCATTACGATAGCGCTTCAAGATCAGAGTGGAGAACAAACCGTCAAAACCTTCAAGTTTACGGTCAAGCAAACGCTAAATGCTAGTGATTATGCAGCATTAAAGGCACTCTATTTAAACACTGGAGGCGCGAATTGGACGGATAAGACAGGCTGGAAAGACTGGGATTTTAGCAGCAGTACACCACCGACGGTAGACGTAGTTAGTCAATGGAAAGGGGTGGAATTGGATGGCGATCGAGTCACCAAGCTGAGTTTGTATACCAACAATCTCAAGGGGAACATTCCCACTGAGTTGGGCAACTTGAGTCAGTTGAAACATCTCAACCTGTCCCTCAATCAACTGAGTGGCACGATTCCATCTGAGTTGAGTGGTTTGAATCAATTGACAATACTGTTCCTGAATGGAAATCAACTGGGCGGAGAGATACCTGCTACACTGCTGAGTAAACTAGAAAACCAGATTACCTTTTACAACCTGGCAAACGTCCCCTACATCAGCTCGATCGATAACCAATCTATCGTTCAAGACCAGTCTCTAACACTCAATCTATCTATCAGTGATATCGATAGGGGCAGTAACGACACGAATCTTTCGCTAAGTTTCTCCTCAAATAATACGGCTCTGATCGATACCAACAATATCTCTGTTACCGGAACGGGGAGCGATCGCACCCTCACCCTGGCTCCAAAGACCGGGCAGAGTGGAACCGCTACAATCACGATGACGCTTCAGGATGGGAGCGGTGAACAGACCGTTAAAACTTTTTCTCTAACTGTAGACCCACTTCTTAACGCAAACGATTATGCTGCGTTAAAAGCACTCTATCAGAACACAGATGGCGCTCACTGGGCAAATAACAGAGGCTGGAAAGATTGGGATTTCAATAGTGCTACGCCTCCCGATGCCAAGTCGGTTCTCAAATGGTATGGAGTAATGATAAATACCTCCACCGGTCGCGTCTTTCAACTACGTCTGAATCGCAATAAGTTGAATGGCACGATTCCGTCTGAACTAGGTAACTTAAGCAAGCTGAGTTATCTAGATTTAGGTTCAAATCAATTGAATGGCACGATTCCGTCTGAACTAGGTAACTTAAGCAATTTGAATTATCTGGGTTTAAATGCAAATCAATTGAGTGGCACCATTCCAATCAGTTTAGGCAGTTTGAGTAATTTAAATGTTTTGAATCTGGGTGAGAATCAACTGAGCGGTGCGATCCCGACTGAGTTAGGCAACTTAAGTCACCTGAGCTTTCTAAACCTGGGTACAAATAACTTGACTGGCTCGATTCCCTCTGAGTTGGGCAACTTGAATTATCTGCTCAGTCTTTACCTGGATACTAACTCTTTAGGTGGAGACATTCCTCAGTCCATTCTCAGTCAATTGGGTAATCAAATTGGGGATTACAACCTGAGTAATGCACCTTTTGTCACGTCGATCGCCGATCAGTCAATCGTTCAAGATCAATCCCTAACGTTAAATGTTTCTGTCAGTGATATTGACTCGGGAAGCAATGATACGAATCTAACATTGTTGGCTGTTTCTGATAACTCCACCTTGATCAATGCCACGACTGGCATTTCTATATCGGGAACGGGGAGCGATCGCACAATGACCATCACTCCTATTACCGGACAAAGTGGAACCACTACGATCACAATGACGCTGCAAGATGGCAGTGGTGAAAAGACCACAAAAACCTTCAACCTGATTGTAAAACCAGCTCTAAATGCTCAAGATTATGCTGCCCTAAAAGCACTCTATCAAAACACAGGTGGCGCGAACTGGACAGATAATACAGGCTGGAAAGATTGGGATTTCAACAGCACTACACCGCCAGCATTGAGCATCGTTAGCCAGTGGAAAGGGGTGAGTTTGACGGGCGATCGCGTCACCACACTGGACTTGTACAACAATAACCTCAAGGGCAACCTTCCAACAGAATTAGGCAACCTCACCAGCCTAACAGCGCTCAGACTTTACGATAACCAACTGAGCGGCAGTATTCCTTCTAGTCTCGGCAACCTCAGCAATTTGATGTTCCTGAATGTTGCTAACAATCAACTGAGTGGTTCTGTTCCATCCGAATTAGGCAACCTCAGTAAGTTGGTCAGACTTAATCTGTTCACGAATCAACTGAGCGGCAGTATTCCGTCGGAACTAGGGAACCTGAGTAAATTGAGTCTTTTCAACCTCTCCTATAATCAATTGAGCGGTAGTATTCCGTCGGAGTTGAGCAACCTCACTAGCCTGACTCAATTTTATCTGAATGACAACCAGCTCAGCGGAACCGTACCTCAAGCACTGCTTAATCAGCTAGGCAGTTTAACGAATTATGACCTAGGTAACGCACCATTTGTTACCCCGATCGCCAATCAAACCACCACATCCGACAAACCCCTCACCCTCACTCTTTCCGTCAGTGATATTGATACGACTGGCAATGCAGATCCAACGGTACTGACGTTGAAAGCCGTTTCAAATAACTCAGCGTTAATTGGAGAAAGTGGAATTTCGGTTTTGGGAACGGGAGGCGATCGCATCCTTACCCTGACCCCAACCGCAGGACAAACGGGCACGGCAACGATTGCCCTGACCCTCCAGGACGACAGCGGTGAGAAGACCGAGAAAACCTTTACGGTTACAGTCAATGCCAGTCCAGTGATTACTACGCCTGGAACGGGCACTACTACCCCTACCACCCCTACGCCGACTACTCCAACCGTCACCCCAATTTCGTCTATCACCTCGCTGTTCGATACCACTAAAGGTGAGTTCGTTGTTTCAGATGTTCTGTTGAGTCTGAATGAAGAAACGCTGCCATCCGGCAATTTGTTCCGTCTTCGCAACGGCACACCTAAAGCCGACACATTGCGCGGGATAGCAGCCAACGAAGCTATGTTCGGGAAAGCCCAAAATGACCAGATTAAAGGTCAGGGTGGCAATGACTGCCTTTCTGGTGGTAAAGGAAACGACCTGCTCGACGGTGGTGCAGGCAATGACCTGATCTTCGGAGATGCGGGCAATGACACGCTTGTGGGTGGAGCGGGCAATGATATTCTGATTGGGGGCACGGGAAGCGATCGCATCGCTACAGGTGCAGGCAGTGATCAAGTTGCCTTTGCCAAGCCAATCGGTGGCAAGAACATTGATACGATTACCGACTTCAATGCTAAAACAGACCACATTATCGTTTTAGCTACAGGATTTGGAGGCGGGCTAGTCGCCGGACAAGCCCTCAGTGCAACTCAATTCCAAATTGGGACAAAAGCAATCGGTTCTGATAACCGCTTCATCTACAACCGCAAGACAGGCGATCTCTTCTTTGATGCGGATGGCTCTGGTGCAGGAAAGGCGATCGCCTTTGCCCACCTTAAAGCTGGACTGAACTTAAACAACCAAAACATTTTTGTTGTTTAATACTAATTCACAGACACAGTTGGTAATGCTAAAGCATTACCCTATTTTAATTGATGGCTTTAAGAAGCATTTCAGCTATTTACTAAAATTGTGCGCGGCAGGAGAAAAACTGGGAAATTGGAGATCAACACTCCGTTGAGTATCTAGAAGCCAAAATCTTACTCAGAAGTGATTACGAACCAATAGCTGTATAAATGACTCCTACGTGGGAGGACGTGTTGTGCTTTATGGCGGAATCCCTTATAGTGTTTCCGCCAAGTCCAAGCGCTTTGACTGGTCTTACAAAAGAGTAGATCATGGTATGTCGTCTCCCAAATATAAAATTCTTCTAGCTGAAGATAATCCGAACGATCTGTTATTTATAAAGCGGGCGATCGACCGTGGAGGCTTGCCTTTCATTCTCTACCATGTGGTCAATGGAGAAGAAGCCGTAAGGTATTTGCAAGGGGAGGGGCAGTACGGCGATCGCGAGCGTTATCCCATACCCAGCTTAGGCAGCTATTCAAAATAAGTTGAACACTTTGAGAGGCTTATTCTCTTGACTTGATGCAGTAATTCCACTCACCGTGAAAGGGGTCACGCTCCAGCGATATTGCCTCAAACTCATCATCCGTTACCTTAATCTTAGTTTTGTAGTGGTGCTTGTCTAACTTGGCTTGAATGTGTAGTCCCTGTTTGGTCTGGGTGTGGTTAATCAGATTGATCACCACTTGAGCTATGCTCAGAAGTGGTGTACGAGCAAAGGAGAAAGAAAGGGCGTATCCTGCTGGATAAGCAAAGACCAGACGAGGATACACCATGAGTAACGACAATCTTATTGCATTCCAGTCTCCAGAAGCATCCGCATCCTTTAGTGATGCTCTAACTGAACTGGTTCGTAAAGGGGCTCGCCAAATCATCGCTCAAGCGGTCGAAGCAGAATTGGCTGAGTTTTTAACGCAGTACCAGTCCCTCAAGGACAGCCAAGGACGACAGGCGATCGTTCGCAACGGATACCTACCTGAGCGCACGATTGTGACCGGGGTTGGAGACGTGGAAATTCAGGTGCCGAAGGTGCGCGACCGCAGTGGCAATGGCATCAAGTTCAATTCGACGCTGTTACCGCCCTATCTCAAGCGTGCCCGCAGTGTTGAGGAAGTGCTGCCCTGGATCTATCTCAAGGACGTATCGACGGGAGATTTCTCAGAAGCCTTGGCATCGTTGCTGGGGGCAAATGCTGAAGGACTATCTGCCAGCACCATTAGCCGTCTAAAAGCCAAATGGATAGAGGAACACCAACAATGGCAGAAACGGTCGTTGAGTGGTAAGCGGTATGTGTACATCTGGGCCGATGGGATCTACTTCAACATCCGCAACGAGGATGACCGCCAATGCATCCTTGTTGTCATCGGTGTCACAGACACTGGAGTGAAAGAACTGCTGGGGTTAGAGGCTGGATTTCGAGAGTCAGAGTTGAGCTGGAAACCCTTATTATTACGTTTGCAAGACCAGGGGTTGAAAACGGCTCCGGAGCTAGCGATTGGGGATGGGGCCTTAGGGTTTTGGAAGGCATTAGCGCAAGTGTTTCCCACCACTCGCGTGCAGCGGTGCTGGGTACATAAAACCGCCAATGTGCTCAACAACTTGCCCAAGAGCCAACAACCGAAAGCCAAATCGGCCTTGCATGAGGTCTACATGGCGGAGACTAAAAATGAGGCACAGACAGCATTTGAGCGTTTCATTAAAACCTATGATGCCAAGTATCCCAAGGCGGTTGAGGGTTTATCTAAGGACCGTGATGCACTGTTAGCGTTCTATGATTTTCCAGCAGAGCATTGGGTGCATATTCGCACCACTAATCCCATTGAATCGACCTTTGCGACCGTGCGTTTGAGGACTGATAAGACACGAGGTTGTGTTTCACAAGACAGCATCCTGTCGTTGGTTTTCAAGTTGGTGCAGAGTGCCCAGAAGCGGTGGTTACGAATTCGAGGCTTTAAGCGTTTAGGAGAGGTAATTGAAGGAGTGAAGTTCAAGGATGGAGTTCGAGCAGACCAACAACCGGATTCAGATGCTAGCAGGAACGCCGCTTAATCTTTCTTCATACACCAGACTTGCGCATAACTCATTCCACTCAAACGAGTGGAATAACTGAAGGTTAGAGTTTCTTTGGGTGGAAACGTGGCAAGTAAGCGATCGGCATCTAATCCAACCAGCTTTCCCATGGCGGCTAATTCTTTACGATTGAGGAAAGGATCAAAGGCAAATATAGGGAAACACCTCATCCGTTTCTGTCATTGGATCTGTCCTCAAGCTGCTAGCTCCCTTCGCAATCGTCCTTACATCATAAGCGCTACTTAAGTTTTCTCAGCTTAATAAGAATTTGCACGGACGGAGAAATCGGCATTTTATGTTGATAGATTAACTTCTTGGGGTTTCCTCATGTAGAATTGGCTGAACATCCGTACTGCTCTACTCGTGAAAGTAAATCGCTACGACCAGGATAAAATCTTCTCGCAACAAGAGATCGCTAAGTTGTTTGACGGGAAACTGGGGCTAATATCGGATTTGAAGCTATTTTGACTGTCGCTTCAAATAGGGAGAGTGGACACTCAGAAAATCAGGTCATTATGAATCTGGAACACTTGATTTTTTATCCGAAATCGGCGATCACACAATAACCTGGATGAAACTTGATGGTATTAAAATCTTTAACAGCAATTTCCAGTGCAGCCAGTTCTTCAAAAAACAGCACGTTCTGGATTTTTTAGAGGAGGAATCCCTTTAGTGATTACTTTGTACACTTTCCTATCACTTTGGAACCTGCCGAGCATTAGCCCTGCCTGTCTAGAGCTTGAGACTTGGCTTCGCATGGTAAAGCTTCCTTACACCACAGTCATCATTACAGCAAACGAGCTTGAGCTTGCTCCCAAAGGTAAGATTCCGTTTGTTGACTATCAAGGACAACTGATTGGAGATGCCACGTTGATTATCGAGATGCTTAAACAAGCGGAAGGGATCGATCTCGATACAAATTTGACCCCTAGAGAACGAGCTATCTCCCTAGCATTTCGCCGGATGCTCAAAGAAAACACTTACTGGGGAACCATTCACATTCGCTACGATCTGGAAGAAAACTGGCAAGGCTATCGAGACGTACTGGCACACGCATTCTTTCCTGAAGCTCCGCTAGAAGCATCAAAACCGTTTGTTGAAGAATTCCGCCAAACCATACTTTCTCAATTTCATGGTCACGGGATGGGGCGACACAATTATGAGGAAATTAGTCAACTTATTTGTGCTGATTTTCAAGCTCTCTCAGATCTTCTGGCAGACAAACCATTTTTTCTGGGCAACCAACCCACAACATTAGATGCAACAGCTTACGCTTTCATTGGCAACTTCATTAAAGCGCCCTATGCAAGCTCGATTGTCGATTATATTCTTAGACAACCTAACCTCTGCCAGCACTATGAACGAATGACGCAACAGTTTTTTAGCGAACGATTGCTAAATCCATAAAATCTTCATTTCTGACGACATCATTACATTACAGGTAAGGTGCAAACCACTTTGGCTTCACTAATGAAGACGATCTAACTGCCATCCTCTGCTCCAGTTAAATACTAGAGATGCAGCATGCTGAGCGATCGCCTCACCGCTGTTCCCTGAGCTTTGCACTGCTTTCAGTCATCAATCCACCAGGGCTTGGAGCAATCGATTGGAGTGTGAAACCAAGTTGCTGCTTAAGTTGGTGCTTAATTCGGGGATCTTGCGTGGTTTCATTTGAAGAAAGTTCCCAAACTGGTTGAGTAGATGTTTGAACCTTTAAGTGCAGTTTGTCAGCTATGAACCTGTTACAATCACTCCGTCGTTTTGAACAATCCCTCTGGCTGGATGGGTTTGAGCGAAGCTGGGTGAGCAGCGGTCAGTTACAGCAAGCCATCGAAGCGGGTGGGGTCAGGGGGGTGAGATCGAACTTTGACGCGCTAAACCTTGCTATCCAGGGACAGGCGTACGATTGCGACTTCAGGACGCTGGCGCAGCGTGGCAGCAGCCGAAATGCTCGAACAGATTATGAATACTTGCTGGTGCGAGATCTGCAATTAGCGGCGGATCGGTTGAAACAGGTACATGTTCACACCCAGGGACGAGATGGCTATGTTCAGGTTGATTTGCCACCCGATAAGCTGTTCAATGTGGAAACGGCGATCGCTGCGGCTCAAAGAATCTGGCGGGCTGTAGGGTGGAGTAATTTGTTGCTGAGAATCCCAGCAACTCGACTGATGCTGCCGGTGATTGAACAACTGCTGCGTGAAGGCATGAATGTGAATGCGACGCTGGTGTTTTCCCCAAGCGTATACGACCAGGTCTTTGAGCGTTATCGCAGAGGGTTAGAGAGCCAGAGTCAGCCCGGAGAGACTGTGAGTACCGCTGTTTGCTTTGTCAGTTTTGCCATTGGTCAGTTGGATGCAGCGATCAATCCACTGAATGCTCACTCAGAAAAATCTTTCGGCATGATGCAAGCTAAGCTGCTCTTTGAGGACTATCAAAGGAAACACTGGCAATCGCTACCTAAAGAGACACAACCACTACGTCTGGTATGGGATTGCACAGATATTCCGCCAGAATTTATGTGGCGCTATATTCAAACTCTAGAAGCTCCTGAAACTGTGTTGATGCTGAAGCTGTCAACGCTAGAAAGGTATCGTCAGGTTTCTCTGCTGCCTGTGAGTTTGAAAGAGAATGTACAAGCTGAAAAACAGGTGAAAAACGAATGGTTAGAGATTTCTTTGAATGAACACGCTGAACAACTCATGAACGAGGAAGTGACGCGATCGCTCAACGCCTTTCAACAGTTGCTAGATACGATCGAACACAAGCGAAGATACGGCAGTTGGATGAATGCCACTTCAATGGTCGATTGCCCCTAACGCTTTCAGGGTAGCTTTTTGAGCGGTTGTCAACCCAGTTGCGCCTCCAATATTCATGCCTTCATACAGGCGATCAACCCGCAACGTGCTGATACAACGTCCTGTCTGCACGTCCCAGAGCTTGATCGTGCGATCGTTACTGCCACTGAATAGAATTTGACCGTCAGAGCTAAAGAGGACTGAGCGAACCCAACCGCGATGTTCATCTAGAATGTGAAGACAACGCCCCGTTTGCAGATCCCACAGTCGAATCGTTTGATCATCACCGCCACTTGCCAGGGTTTGACCGTTGGAGCAGATGGCAACCGTCCAGATGGCTCCAGTATGCCCCTGCAAAACCTTCAGACAGTCTCCCGTTTGCACATCCCACACGCGAATGGTTTGATCCTGACTGCCGCTGGCCAGTCGCTGACCACTCGGATCAAATGCGAGTGCGAAAATTGCACCGATATGTTCCTGCAAAATCTTCAGACATTCCCCAGTTTGCACATCCCACATGCGAATGGTGAGATCAAAACTGCCGCTGGCTAATCGTTGATCGTCGGGGTCAAACGCGATCGCGCGAATTCCGTTCTGGTGTCCGCGTAACACCTGCAAACAGTGATGCGTTTGCACATCCCACAGTCGCACGGTGCAATCAAAACTACTGCTGGCTAACGTTTTTCCGGTTGGGCTAAACAGAATTGTCCAGATGGATGCGCTGTGCGCTGACCATTGATTGAAGTGGCCGGTTTGGATATTCCATAGGGTGATCGACTCATCACGTCGATTGATCGCCAGTGTTTGATGAATCCCCTCCGGCGACGCTGCGTGAACAGGACTGAAGCTGACACTGCTAAAGGGCGACATCTGACGGATCGGGCTGGAAAAGGTTTTGTAGGGGTGAAGTTGTGACCCATTGTGATCGCGCTGTACCCGCCACAACCGAATTGTTTCAGTCTGTCCACTACTGGCAAGAAGCTGGTTATCCGAACTCAGGCTGAGGGAGTGAATGCCACCCGTATATCCATGCCAGGTTTTCAGGTTCTGTCCACCCTGCAAGTTCCAGAGCCGCACCGTATAGTCTTCTCCAGTGCTGACTAACCATTGACTGTCGGCACTGATGGCAAGCCCGAAAACATCATGGGTATGCCCCTCAAAGATATGAATGGGTTGCCCGTCTGGAACACTCCACAGGCGTAGCGTACTATCGTGACTGGCACTGACTAACCACTGACCATCCGGGCTAAAGGCAATGTTCCAAATCCAATCAGTATGTCCTTGCAGCAGCTTGACACTGGAATTGATGATCCGGGGCTTTGACGATCGATTCTGGGAACAATCACCACTCCACAGTCGAATCACTCCGTCTCGGCAACCGCTGGCAAGCAGTTGACCATCCGGGCTGTAGCGCACGCACTGCACCCCGCTGGTATGCCCTTGTAAGATACTCAAGCAGCTTCCACTGCTCACGTCCCAAATCCGAATCGTGGCATCATTGCTGCTGCTTGCCAGAGTTTGCTGATTGGGAGCGAAGTGGACAGAATAAATGCTCTGGGTGTGTCCTTGCAAAACACGGAGACATTGCCCTTGCATGTTCCATAAACGTACCGTTTTGTCTTCACTGCCGCTCGCCAACTGCTGACCATCGGCACTAAAGCTGACTGAGCGAACGCCGCCGGTATGCTCCGTGAGCACCTGCAAGCATTGCCCGCTCTCGACATCCCACACACGTATGGAACTATCTGTACTGCCACTGGCGAGCAGCGTACTATCGGGACTAAAAGCAACCGACCAAACCCAGCCGATGTGACCTTTAAAAGTGGCTAAGAGTTGAGTAGTGCTGATGTTCCAGAGATAGATGTTGCCATTGCCATCGCCCACTGCCATTAGCTGACCATCAGGACTCAGGTCAACCGACATGGCAATACTGAATACTTCAGAAAAGAGGCATTTGGCGAACGTAGCGTTCTGAAAATTGACCCCGGCTAAATCGACCTGCCGCAGGTCGGCTTGTTGCACCAAGAGATCAGAAAAATCCCAGCCGCGTAAGTCCACTTGAAACTGTATCAGCAGGTTGATCAGGTTGCCTGCGGTGTACCCTGGTTTTTTCCCCTGTTGCTTTAACAGGTGCCTGGCTTGTGTCTCGATCGCCCCCACGCTACCAAAGTGAGACAGCAGCCGTTCCATCACCGGTTGCACGATTAATCGCGCTTGAATCTCTCGAATGTAATCTTTTGCTTTGACTCGCAGTAAAGAGTGCGTTTGCCAAACGTTAAACTGCTGCGTCTCAAACTCGAGACAGACCTGCTGCACAAAGCGTTCTGTGACGTATTCCATCACCACCGGTTGCAGAAAGAATAGCCCATCGGTTTTCTCAAGCAGCGATCGCCGCAGTAAGGAGTTGATCAAATTAGGCACACGCTGCTGAGCAGCAGGATCAATCACGTTCTCTCGAATCTCTGGGATCGAGACGGGTTCTCGATGAATCGCAAACCAGAATAGAATTCTCTGCTCAGCGTCGGACAAACGATTGAACTGACGTTCGAGCACATCGCGGATGTCCTCGAACATCGTCAATCCCTGGCTGAGAAAGGGCATCACCTCGCTAATGCTGCCGTTAAACAAATCCTGAATAGCACTGGCAACCAGTTTCAGTGCTAAGGGATTACCGCCATAGTGTTCGATCAACGTTTGCCATTCGCATTCTGAGCCGGTAAACGCTCCTTTTTGCCGAAACAGAGAACGTCCGTCGTCAGGGGTTAGTCCGCTCAAGCTCAGCGATCGCACTAGTGCCTGTCCGCCTTCCATCAGTGCCATTTCTTGAGGCTTTTCTCGACTGGTGAACAACACACAACTTTGGTGCGATGCTTCGCCGAGCGCTCTGAGCAACTGTCCGTACTCTTCGTAGCCTGTTCGCCAGTGTCCTACTTGTTCCCTCTGCAATATGGTTTCAACATTATCGATGATCAATAAACATCGACGTGATCGCAGATATTGCATCAACCTGGAGAGCTGTTGAGCCAGCGTCGTGGGAATGACGGGATCTTCCCCATAAAGCGGCATGAGAAACTTCAGCAGGCTCGACAGGAGTTCATCGAGTGGAGGAGCATTGGAGAGCGATCTCCAAACGACGATTTCAAATTCGGTTTGCATTTGCAGTGCAGCTTTGACCGCGATCGTGCTTTTGCCAATGCCGCCGATGCCCAATAACCCAACGATGCGGCAGCGATCAGCCACCACCCACTGCCACAGTTGCGTCAGTTCTGCCTCCCGCCCATAAAAGGTTGAAGCATCGACGGCTGTGTCCCAGTCCTGTTGGGGATTAGTCCAGCGGCTTTCGATTTCTTCCGATGTGGCAGGAGGAGATGTTATATCCGCTTGCGTCAATTCCAGCCCAAATGCCCGAAAGAGATACTCGACTGACTGGCGATCTACTCCCTGTTCGCGTTTGAAGATGCGAGCCAGAGTATTGAGGGAAAGTCCAGTGCGATCGTTCAGATCTTCCTGGGTGAAGTGCTTGCCCCAGGTGTCCTCAGATTCTGCCTGCTGTTTTGCCGTCTGAAACCTTTGCCACCCCTGCGGCGACAGGATCACTCCCCGCACTCGCTTAGACGAGGTTGCTGTCCGTCTAGATTTCGATGGGCTGGCATCCTTCAATGGCTTGGAATTCATGAACTAGCCGGTGTAAAGGACAGAGCGAATCCTTCTCGAAGTACCGGGCGTTGCCGCAATCAAATTCTTCAATTAAGGCTTAGCAAAGCGCTGAAGCACACAGGCGCATAAGCACATTTGCTTATCTAGGCTGAAGTATATCAAGTGAATTGCTCCTGGTGCAATTCCTTCAGCATTTTTTAACTACAAATCGAGTTAAGTCGCGGGTTAACTCAAAGAACTTGAGTGTTGTGAATGGGGCGATCGCAGAAGAATGAGTTTAATCGAGGTGAGCGGCAGGCAAGCTCATCCATCTACAAGAAGAACAACAGGAGAACAAGATGAGTAGCAATCCAGTAAATAGTCAAACCATGAAACTCGAAGTTATCGTATTGCCCGTTGCCAATGTGGATCGCTCCAAGGACTTCTATAAAACGTTGGGATGGCGGTTGGATGCCGATTTTGTCGTCAGTGAGGACTTCCGAGTGGTGCAGTTCACCCCGCCTGGTTCGGAAGCCTCGATCATCTTCGGTCAAGGAACTTCGGCAGGTGCGCCGGGTTCAGTTCAGGGTCTCTATCTTATCGTTTACGACATTGAGGCAGCCCGCGCGGAACTGGTCGATCGGGGAGTTGAGGTAAGTGAAGTGTTCCATGCCATGAACGGGATCTTCCCCCAAGCTGGAACCGAAGGACGGGCATCTGGACCTGATCCGGAACGTCGCGACTATGCCTCCTATGCCTCGTTCAGTGATCCAGACGGTAACGGTTGGGTGCTTCAGGAGATCAGGGTGCGGAAGCCCGGACGGTAATGCAACATCGATCACTTCAGAACTAAAAGGAGCCAGAAGTATGAGGCTTTTTGCTCCTTTTAATACCTACCAGCAGCGCAGCAGCCCACACATTAGACAGCACCTAAAACAAGGACACACCATGAACACGCAGAAAATATGGTTCATTACCGGAGTTTCCAGGGGCTTTGGGTTAGAAGTTGCCAGAGCAGCCTTAGCAGCAGGCGCTCGAGTCATAGCAACGGTTCGCAGTCAGCCCGCCCAACTCGCTGCCACCCTGCACAACCACCCGAATCTGTACGTTGTACAAATGGATGTCACCCAGGAAGACCAGGTACGAGCGGCTGTCCAGCAAAGCATTGTCCGTTTCGATCGAATTGATGTTTTAGTCAATAATGCCGGATATGGACTGGTGACGGCGATCGAAGAAGCCACCGATGCTGAAGTTCGCAAACAGTATGACACCAATGTGTTTGGGTTACTCAACGTTACTCGTGCCGTGTTGCCCTACCTGCGTCAGCAAAAGTCTGGGCACATCATCAATATCTCGTCTTTGTTTGGCTACGATGCAATTCCAGGTTGGGGATTGTATGGGTCCACTAAGTTCGCAGTCGAAGGGATCTCAAAAGGGTTGGCGGCTGAACTGGCACCGCTCGGCATCCACGTTACGGTAGTGGCTCCCGGTCTTTTTAGTACCGACTTCCTCAGCGCTGAATCCTATGTTGCCGCGAAAACTATCATCGCCGATTACCAGGAAACGGTAGGAGCGATGCGGAGCGGAGCCGATACGCTACACGGGAACCAACCTGGTGATCCCAAAAAGTTTGCTCAAGTAATTCTCCAACTCGCCAATACCGACCATCCGCCCCTGCATTTGCCTGTTGGTAAAGACGCTGTCAATTTCTATCAGAACAACGCCACAAAAATGGCACAGGAAATCGAAGCATGGCTACCAATCGCAACCAGCACCGACCATGATCACCCCATCGCGGTTTAGACCACCATCTGATCTACACATTCACATTCACCTATTCGTTCACTAAAGGAGTTTTACGATGAACACTGAACAGAAAGTCGTTGTGATTACTGGTGCATCGCAGGGCATCGGCGCAGCCCTCGTCAAGGCATACCGCGATCGCAACTATCAAGTGGTTGCGACCTCGCGTTCAATTCAACCATCAGATGATGATGGAGTCGTGGTGGTATCTGGCGACATCGCCGATCGCAAAACTGCTGAGCGGGTGATCGTCGAAGGCGTGACGCGATTCGGACGCATCGACTCCCTGATCAACAATGCTGGCATTTTCATCGCCAAGCCGTTCACGGAGTACACCGAGGCAGACTACGAAGCGTATCTGGGCACCAACATCGCTGGCTTCTTTCACATGACGCAACTTGCCATTGCCGAGATGGAGAAGCAGGGCAGCGGTCATATCGTACAAATCTCGACGAGCCTAGTGGACAATCCGATCGCGGGCGTACCCTCCGTGCTTGCATCACTGACCAAGGGCGGACTGAATGCTGCAACAAAATCCCTGGCAATCGAGTACGCCAGGCGCGGGATTCGGATGAACGCCATTGCCCTGGGAACCATCAAAACGCCCATGCATCCAGTCGAGACCCATGCCCAACTCGATACCCTGCACCCGATCGGGCATATGGGCGAGATTTCCGATGTGGTTGATGCAATCCTCTACCTTGAATCCGCCAACTTTGTCACGGGCGAAATCCTGCACGTCGATGGGGGTCAGAGTGCGGGGCATTGATATTGCCATGCAATCAGAAGAATTCCCAACAAGATGGCTCGATTTCACCCTTTCTAACTAAGGAACACAGGCATGATCTACGAACTACGCATTTATCACGCCATACCCGAACGACTACCAGCCCTGCTGTCGCGCTTCCAGAACCACACGCTACAGATTTGGAAAAGCATGGCATCCGCCAAGCCGGATTTTGGACGACGCTGATTGGCGAGAGTGAGAGTAATCAGCTGACCTACCTGCTTACCTGGGACAGCATGGCTGAGCGTGAGGAGCGCTGGAGTGCATTCCTCACTGACACCGAATGGATTGCGATCAAAGCCGAAAGCGAGAAGGATGGACCACTGGTGCAGAACATTCGCAACGAGCTGCTGGCACCGACCGCTTTTTCCTCGGTGAAGTAAGCGGTGGAGTAAGCAGCAATTCCTCAACTCAGCGCTAGCGATCGTGCCCATAAGACGGTAATGGCAAGGGACAAGAAGCAACCTCAGTGAATTCGATTTTGAAAGCGAGGTAGACGCGATGAAGACGAATGAGAATGAACGTGAGAACTATCAACGTGAGACTGATAGCCACGATAGTTTTATTGAACGTGTCCGCAGCAACCAGGGCAGGCTCACCTCTGAGCTAAAGCATCAGTACGATTTTATTGTTTGCGGATCTGGTTCTTCTGGCTCGGTGGTTGCCCGCAGACTAGCAGAAAATCCGGATGTCAGCGTTCTGCTGCTGGAAGCGGGAGGCAGCGATGATGTTCCAAGTGTCATAGAAGCGAATCAATGGCCGATGAACCTGGGCAGCGATCGCGACTGGAGCTTCCAGGGGCAGCCGAATCGACATGTGAACGGGCGATCGCTTCCGTTCTCGATGGGCAAGGGACTCGGCGGCGGATCGAGCATCAACGTCATGGTTTGGGCACGCGGACATCAGCAAGATTGGGATTTCTTTGCCTCCGAAGCCAACGATCCAGCCTGGAGCTATGAATCCGTCTTGCAGATTTATCGCCGTCTGGAAGATTGGCATGGTGCGCCAGATCCGATGTATCGCGGGACAGGAGGTCCAGTATTTGTCCAGCCCGCACCCGATCCAAATCCGATCGCACCCGCAACCGTTGAAGCAGCGCGATCGGTCGGTATCCCTACGTTTAAAAATCCGAATGGACGAATGATGGAAGCGGCGAAGGGCGCATCTATCAGCGATGTGCTGGTCCGCAATGGCAAGCGCCAATCGATATTCCGCTCCTACGTCTTCCCTTATCTGGATCGACCCAACCTAACGGTTCTCAGCCATGCACTGGTCACACGGCTGACGTTCCAAGGCAAGCAGGTCACGGGCGTAGAGATTGCTTATCGGGACGCAATCTATCGCATTGGCGCGGCGGTCGAAGTGGTGCTGTCGCTCGGGGCAATCCATACGCCGAAAGTGCTGATGCAATCGGGTATCGGCGATGAGGCTGAGTTGCGGCGATTGGGAATTCCTGTTGTGCAGCATCTTCCCGGTGTCGGGCAAAATTTTCAAGACCATGTTGCCTTTGATTGTGTCTGGGAGTATGAAACCGCGATCGAACCCAGAAACAACCTATCCGAGGCAATTTTTTTCTCGACCAGCCAATCCGGGATGAACAGTCCAGACCTATTGGTCTGTCAGGCTGAGGTGCCAAAAACTACTGCCGAGAATGCCGATCGATTTGGGCTACCTGATGCAGGCTGGACGTTATTTGGAGCAGTTGCGCACCCCAAAAGCCGAGGTCGTCTACGCCTGACGGGAGCCGATCCCTCCGACCCGATTTTGATTGATGCGAACACGCTGTCTGAC
>DATNPS010000400.1:0-22970 GCA_036703095.1 Crinalium sp.
TCCTCATCCTCCTTGTCCCCCTTGTCTCCTCCCTCCCTCTACCTCTCCTGACTCCTGACTCCTGACTCCTGACTCCTGCCTAAAACACCTCATCCTCCCGCCCCTTCCACCATTCGCCCAAAATCATCAAGTCCTGATGCAGGTCGGCCAATGCGGCGGCATACTCTTCGGGTGAAAATTCGGCTCGTCGCTCTTGCAATTTTTTCAGACGAAGTTGAGCCAGCAGCCAGGGTTTGAATGCGCTGTCTGTGGTTTCCATGTACTTGGCAAGCTCTTGACTATCCATAGTGACAAACGCAAAAAAAGGACGGGAGCAAACCCTTCAACGAGATCTGCTCTGTCTCGATTATTACGTAATTTTAAGTTTTCTCATGTTTCTTGCAGGTTCCGTCCTGTGTTGCGTAAGGGGAGGGTGACGGTGAATGTAGTGCCCACACCGGGTTCGCTTCTAAAGGTGAGGGTTCCTCCATGCAGGTCTACGCAGCGTTTGGCGATCGCCAATCCCATCCCAATCCCCGGAATCCTACCCACATTTTCACCTCGGTAAAAGGCGTCAAATAGTTTTGCCTGACTGTTGAGCGGAATGCCGATGCCCTGGTCGTGAACTCGGAAGGTGACAAAGGGAGGCCGTAACGGAGCGGCGGACGGTTGGGCGATGGGAATGTCGTCTGCGATCGCCTCTCCTTCTGATGCGCTAGTTTCCTGATCCTCATACGCGACTGAAAACCGGACGGGATTTCCCTGGGGCGAATATTTGATCGCGTTAGACACCAGATTTGTGAGAATGTGGCGCAACAACCGCTCATCCAATCGCGCCGGGGGGATGTCAGACGGTAAATCAAGCATAATTTCGGTATCCGTTTCCAGACCCAGCCGCAGTTCTTCAACTAAATCCTGACAAAAGCTCACCAGGTCTACCGACGTTGGGTTAAACGTTAGAATGACTTGCGTTTGGCTAAATGCCTCTACATCTCGCAGCAGCAATCGCATATGTTTCAAAGCGGTTTGAATGCGCTGAAAGTAGGCTGACCGTTGCATTGACGCAGGGCGATCGCCCTGTTGCTGGAGTGTATCGGTGGAGGACTGAATCTCGGCTAACGGCAGGCGAAATTCATGGGCTACCAGTGCGGTGTAGCGTGAGCGGATCTGGATTAACTCTTCTAAGCTCTCCAGATCTTTGAGCATTCTTGATTCAGCTTGAAAACGGCTGAGTGCTACTTCAATCGTGGCGTTAAATTCCAGGTCTCGAAACGGCTTAAGAATATAGCCAAACGGTTCCGTAAATTTTGCTCGTCTCAAGGTTTCGCCATCGGCATGAGCCGTCAGATAAACAACGGGGATATGTAAATCCGTCTGGATACGTTCTGCGGCCTCGATGCCATCGATGTCTCCCTGCAAAATAATATCCATTAAGACCAGATCTGGCTGGCTGTAAGTGGCTTGCTCAATGGCTTCTTCACCAGACCCTACAATGCCGCTCACTTCATGACCCATTAGCTCTAGCCGACCTGCTACATCCCTGGCAATAATGCTTTCATCTTCTACGACTAATATATTTGCCATGTTTAATGGTTCTACTAGTGCAACATGTCTCCCTCCAGTGCGATGCGGCACGCGAGAGAGAAACGCTATGTGGTTTAGGACAGGCTATTAGCAGGTGATGTTCAAACAGCGAGGAGATTTAGAACCACAAGCGTGACTGGATTCCCTGAACAAACAGCAATAATCTGATTGGATTCTAAACAATTTCATGACCAATAATCTGAAATTTTATCCGAACGCGAATAATAAAAACTCGTTCTAAAAACCCCACTTTAAAAGTAGGATTACTGAATGGAAGGAGTATAAAAAATGCTCCTTAATCGCATGGAGCAAAATATGCCTGTAGCAGTCCTAAATCCTGTTCGATATAAATGAACACATCAGAGATCTGCCCCGAAGGAATAAGCCTCTCACATGCCTCAACGGCTATATCATTTGTATACCTCTAAAGCCTAGCTCGAGATTTTGATTCTATAAAAGTGAGTTTGAATGCAGTTCCTTTCCCTGGTAACAGGGTGACGCATCCTTTTAATTGACCTGCTAAGTCACATACAAGCTGTAGCCCCAATGATCGACTCTTGCGAAAGTCAAAATTGGCGGGTAAACCCACACCATTATCCCCGACGATGAGGCTGATTTGATCGCTCATTTCTAAATAAAGTTGGATATAAATTTGTCCCTTCTGTTGGGGTAAAAATGCGTATTTTAGCGAGTTGGAAAGTAGCTCAGTAATCAGTAATCCACAGGGTAATGCTGTATCCAGATTCAAAAATACTTCAGCTAGGTTTAGCTCCAGATCGATCGCTTGAGATTGACCCTGATAGGACGCGATCACCTGATCGGCCAGATTTCGGATATACTCCGCCATATTAATGTTAGTCAAATCGCGGGATTGATAAAGCTGCTCATGAATGAGGGCGATCGACAAAATGCGATTCTGGCAATCTTTAAACAGGCGAACAATAGCGGCATCATTTGTCAATCGGCTCTGCAATGTCATGAGGCTAGAAATAATTTGCAGGTTATTTTTTATACGGTGATGTATCTCCTGAATCACCAGATCTTTTCGCCGTAATGATGCCAAAATTTCATTTTCAGTTCGTTTTCGCTGAGTAATATTTGCAGAAATACCGCACACGGCATAGGGATTTCCGGCCCCATCAAACAGCGGAAATTTAAGCGTAAGATATGCCTCTTGATGACCATTCCAGACCAAAACTTCTTCCAATTCAATAGCCTTTTTCAACCGCAAGACTTCTCGATCTTGGGCTTGCCATTCTTCCGCAACATCCCGTGACACAATTTCAAGGTCGGTTTTTCCACACATACTCTCTGGCGTCAGCTGTTTCTTGATCGCGCAGAGTTGATTGACCAAGGTATAGCGTCCCTCCAGGTCTTTGACATAAATGCAGGCGGGCGAGCCGTTAATAATCGCTTGCAGACGACGTTCGCTTTCCTGGAAGGCTACCTCAAACTGCTGGCGCTCATGTTCAAAGGATTGCAAGCCATGCATAAACCATCTGAAATCGGCTTCTGCAATGATCCCGCATAGCTGCTGATCCTCATCCTTCACCACCCGATAAGGACTGCTGGAGGCTGGAATGGACGTTTCACGGATGTCAGCTAAGACAAGCTGGCGATCGCCCCTCACTTGAATCACGACCGCAGGATGGGCCACCTGACCGATGGGCAATTTTGTCAGATCCGCGCCAGATGCTAGCAGCGGCACCAGATCGGCGGAGGTAAAAAGCCCCGCCATGTCGGTGTCTTGAGTTACCAGGATGCAATCGGGCGCGGAGCTATCAGAACAAGTGACTGCCATGGATTGATGGAGATGGAGACGGGCGATCGCCTCCATCACAGGTATCTCAAAATCAACAACCAGTGGATCACGATAAATCAGATTCTCTAGAGACACAGGTACATTCCACAATTCCTGGCCGTTAGGCATCTTCTGGGCATCAGACATTCCCAGTCTCCCTTTGCAGAACTTCTTACAGCAATTCTCATTATGTAAATTGGTGGCTGTACCCGTCGGGCGAGCAAACCCCGCAATAGGACGGGGCAGGGGGGGAATCTCTGGCTGGGGGCGCAGCCCTTGTACCCCCTGTCCTAACCATTTCAACGGTTGCTATACATTTGTATGCTGCATGGCTGCAATAGTAGACATGCAATCACCTAAAAGTATGTGAATTCGAAAGCCCGATTTTGCGTGCGCGACGCTCCCCAAAAACGCCCGTTGAATTCCTAAGAAAACGTGTTTTCTTTTCGTTTTCCCAAGGGGGGTAGTAGTGCGCTGCACTACTAACCCCCTTGTTGGAGACTCACGTTAAAAGTATGCCTCCCGCAACGCGGGAGGCATACTTTTTAGATGGTTATCGAACTCGCGGTAAATTTATGCAGCAGCCAGATTCTGAGCCGCAAAATCCCAATTGACCAGTTGATCGAGGAAGTTTTGGATGAATGCAGGGCGAGCATTGCGGAAGTCGATGTAGTAGGCGTGCTCCCATACATCCAGCGTCAGCAGTGCTTTCTGACCATGCGCCAACGGATTTTCAGCATTGGGGGTTTTGATCACTTTCAAGCTGTCGCCATCTTGAATCAACCAGGCCCAACCGCTACCGAATTGAGTTGCAGCAGCAGTGCTAAACTCCTTCTTGAAGTTATCAAAGCCACCAAACGATGAATCAATCTTGGCAGCCAGATCACCTGTAGGAGCGCCACCACCACCGGGCTTCAGACAGTTCCAAAAGAAGCTATGGTTCCAAACTTGAGCAGCATTGTTAAAGATGCCAACTTTGGATGGGTCTTTGAAGGAAATCTGGATGACTTCTTCCAGAGGCTTGTCAGCTAGCTCAGTATCTTTGGTCAAGTTGTTGAGGTTATCCACATAGGCTTTGTGGTGTTTGCCATAGTGATACTCAAACGTTTCAGCCTTCATGCCATAGGGTTCTAGGGCACCAGGATCATAAGGCAGGGGGGGTTGTTCAAATGCCATTGTGTTCTCTTCTCTCCTAATGGGCTTCAATGTTGAGTTTTGAACCAGACACCTTCAAAACTACTCGCTAGGTTTCTGTGGCTAGTTTGTGCTAGCACCCGGAATCCGGTAAAACCAGCTACAGAAAACTATTGATAGAATTTTATATCAAAAATTTAATCAAGGCGTGAATCCGGTATACATCCAAAGACAGAGTTTCACAAATGTAAACTTCGATAGCAGCAATTCTCATTTTGAAATCGACGGCGGCTTTTGAGCACCCGTCGGGCATTCAAAACCCTCTATTCGTGACAATGCCCACCTGCCGTAGTCAAGTGGGTATTGTCACGAATAGCATAATGAGAATTGCTGTTTCGATAGGCCAATTTTGCCCACGCGACACGGATGCAAAATTGGTCTATCGAAATTCACCTCTACCAAATCCGGCTATCATAGCGGTTAGGGCTGAGCGTGACCGTTAAAAAAGACATGTTTGGGGATCGGTAGCCATTCCGTCATTCCCATTCCAAAAATGTCTTTTTTAGGGTCTTTGCCTATCCCTTATTGCAACGGTAGAGATATGGGTAGACAGCGGCTAATTCTGGCTTTCATTCTAATCCTCACACTGATCGCGGTGGGGATTATCGTCAAAATTCCAACACGGCTTGGTTTGGACTTGCAAGGGGGCACTCAACTGACCCTTCAAGTTAAAACCACCGAAGCTGTGCCAACAATTACCCCTGAAAAGTTGGAAGGGGTGCAGCAGGTTGTGGAAAACCGGATTAACGGGTTGGGCGTGTCTGAAGCAGTTGTGCAGACGGCTGGCAAGGATCAACTGCTGGTGCAGTTGCCCGGAGTCAGTGACCCTGAACAGGCTGAACGTGTTTTGGGCGGCACAGCACAGTTGGACTTTCGCGAACAGACGGCGGGTACTGAAGCACAACTGGGCGTTGAGTTTCAGGTACGGCAAGGGCTTTTAGTTGATCAGGAACGATTAAAGAATAGTGATGACAAGGCAGCGATCGCTGAAAATAAGGCCGCTCTCGATCGCAGCAATAGCGCGATCGCTGCTCTCTTTACCAAGACGGGCCTGACAGGAGACAAACTGAAAAATGCCTATGCTCAGCCCATTAGCGGCAACAGTTGGGAAGTCGTTTTAGATTTCAACGATCAGGGCGCTAACGAATTTGCGGATCTGACGAAAAACATCGCGGGTACAGGTCGTTCTCTCGGTATCTTTTTGGATAACCAGTTGCTCAGTGCGCCTACTGTGGAAGCGCGCTATGCCGAAACCGGAATTTCAGGCGGACGAGCCAGCATTACGGGCGGGTTTGATAGTCAGCGAGCGCTTGATCTAGCGGTTCAGCTCAAAGGTGGTGCGCTCCCCGTTCCGGTAGAAGTGATTGAAAACCGCACGGTTGGTGCAACGTTAGGACGCGACAGCATTCAGCGCAGCATCTATGCTGGGGTTGGCGGGCTGCTGCTGGTACTGATCTTTATGGTGTTTTATTATCGACTGCCCGGTCTGATTGCTGACTTTGCGCTGGTGATTTATGCCACGCTCACCTTTGCGGCGTTTAACCTGCTGGGCGTGACGCTTACTCTGCCGGGAATTGCCGGATTTATTCTTAGTATTGGGATGGCTGTAGATGCCAACGTCCTGATTTTTGAACGAACCCGCGAAGAATTGCGGGCAGGCAAAACGCTGTACCGTTCTGTGGAGTCGGGCTTCTACCGCGCGTTTTCCAGCATTCTTGACAGCAACGTGACTACGCTGATCGCCTGTGCGGCCCTCTTTTGGCTGGGGGCTGGTCTGGTGAAAGGATTTGCCCTCACGCTGGCGATCGGGGTTGGGGTGAGTATGTTTACCGCGATTACCTGTAGCCGCACCCTATTGCTGGTCGCGCTTAGCTTCCAGTCATTACGCAAGCCTCAATGGTTCTGCCCTAACCTGTCCACCTCTACTCAGGCAAAGGCGTCATGAAGTTACACGTTATTAAACAGCGATCGCTGTGGTGGACTATCTCTCTGGCAATCATCCTGAGCGGTATTGTCGCAATGGTGATTTCCTGGACGCAGCTCGGCGCGCCCCTGCGACCCAGTCTTGACTTTGTGGGTGGGACTCGACTACAGGTTGAGCGCGATTGCTCTAACCCCGACAACTGCAAAGAGCCGATTAGTCCGGCAGAAGTTCGCGATGTGTTGTCTCAGCAGGGATTAGCCAATAGCAGTATCCAAATTTTGGGAGAAAATCGGCAGGGGTTATCGATTCGAACCTCTTCGCTCAATCCAGATGAGCGGGCTAAACTCCAGTCGGCGTTAGCGGCAAAGTTGGGCAACTTAAATCCTCAGGCGGTCAAGATCGATAGCGTTGGCCCTACGTTGGGACAGCAGTTGTTCCGTTCTGGAATGCTGGCGCTGATCCTCTCCTTTGCGGGCATCATGGTCTACCTGAGCTTCCGGTTTCAGCTAGACTTTGCGGTGTTTGCGATCGTGGCGCTATTTCACGATGTCTTAATTACCGTAGGCATTTTTTCAATTCTGGGATTGGTGATTGGCGTTGAGGCTGATAGCCTGTTCATCGTAGCGTTGCTAACGATCGTGGGTTTCTCGGTAAATGACACCGTCGTGATCTACGATCGCATTCGTGAAACAATTCAGCAAAATCCCAATCGCCACATCAACGACATTGTGGATGATGCGGTTAATCAAACCCTGGCGCGGTCGATCAACACCACTCTGACCGTGTTGTTGACTCTGCTGGCTATCTTTCTGTTTGGCGGTGAGACGCTGAAGTATTTTGCGCTGGCGCTCATCATTGGGTTCACTATGGGAGCGTATTCCAGTATCTTTATTGCCAGTACGCTGCTGGCCTGGTGGCGGCAACGCTCCGGTCATCCCATTCCCTCAGATGCCGACTTTGCGGATGAGGCCATTGATTCGTCGGCTACACCGGATGACGCCTAAATCATCGGTACAGTAAACCGCTGAGACGACGGTGTTACAAAAATCTTTGATTAGAGGGAACAGGGAGTACGGCATGGCTGTGCTCCCTGTTCCCCTAATGCTTCCCGGCAGTGAAGCGAAACGGTGTTGTATTATGAACCAGTTGCATTCAGCGTAAGATGCCTTTGTCTGAGGAATCCTCGTTTTCCTGGGAGTCGATCGCCCAAGACCCTGCATTCAAACGACAGATACAGCGACTCCATAACCTGACGGTTTACGGCAGATGGGCTGTAGTTGCTCTGCTGTGGCTTTGTCTTGCCCCTCTCAGCATTTGGGGTTTGCGTTCAGAGATTCCCATTTGGCGAGATTACTTCACCTGGACAGCGCTACGGTTTGGCTTAGCCTATCATCCCTTCTCGGCATTTGGATTATCGCTTTGCATCGGTGCGACTGTAGCTGTTTTACTGTGGCAAAGCCACAATATTTTATTTGGGCCGTCCCATCGTCAGATGAAACGTCTGGAAAACCAGCTTCTCCGCATTCGCCAGCAGGGACAAACTCATCCTCTTTGGAAATGGGTTTGCCGAGAAGAATCCTAATGCTCATCTCTGATTGAGATTAACGTGAGGCTCTAACAAGGGGGTAGTAGTGTGCTGCACTACTACCCCCTTGGGAAAATGAAAAGAAAACACGTTTTCTTAGGAATTCGATAGCGCTATTTTAGCCGCCTGTCGGGCGGCTGAAATGGCGCAAAATGGTATCCCGCGTGTCGTGCGGGGTACCATTTTGCGCATTCGTTGAATTCGCGTGAGATTAAATTGGTAGCTCAGACGCAAAATCGTGACATTTTTGAAACTCATAGGGTCCCATCAAAGCTCCCCAAAGGCCCTGCCCGGTTTCTGGATCTACTCCTCGGTCATAGGTCAGCAAGTGATCCTGGCTCACCTTGAACCCCAGAACGACCTGTCGGGTTTTGCCCTCATATTGAAAGCAACATTTGGAATTCGGCTGCGGCTGCGCGTCAAAGCTGTCAGACTGCGACGTAATATCCAGGACGCAGCCAGGTAGCGATTCCAGATCAGTTGGTTCTAAGTCTTGCAGCCGTTGAGGATTTGCGCCTGCCCCGCGAAACCGGGTTGGATCTTTGAAGGCCAGATATTGAGCTTGCAGCCCATTCGTCTCGGACGCTTGTAATACAACAATTCGCTGACGATAGGGTTGATCCAAGTACAATGCATTGGCCTGTTCCAGAAACAGAGCCAGGTGACCGTCGATTCGCTTGGGCAAGGGGCGTTGCCATAGCCTGAGATGCACAAACCAGGCTGGCTGATCCATGGCTTGAGCGCGATTATCAAATTCCCCGGCTAGCCATTGGGCGAGAGTCGTCAGGGGTGGTGAGTCGGGCATGGAAAGATAAGGTGATGAATAGGCGATCGCATTCAAACCCATCATAGGCTGGAGTGATCCCCTTACCGAACCCTAAAATGACTCTACGCGACAACTTGCAGGCTCATTTGAAACAACTGGTGCGCGATCGCGATCCCTATCTCGCTACAGAGGGCCACTTTTATGTTCAGGAATACATTCGACAACAGTTCGCGCAGTGGGGAACCGTAGAGTCATTTGAGTTGGATGTGACAGGACGTACCTATCGCAACTGGATCTTGAATCTACCCGGTGCCGCTGCACCCTCTGATCCCCAGTCGCCTCTCCTGCTGATTGGTGCACATTTTGATACGGTACTCGGTTCACCGGGAGCCGATGACAATGCGACCGGAGTGGCTGTGCTGCTGGAACTGGCTCGTGCATTCGCAACGCAACCCCTTCGATATCCCGTTCGATTCGTCGCGTTTGATTTAGAAGAATACGGATTGCAGGGCAGTCGTCAATATGCGGCTTATCTGCAACAGCAGCGGCAACCGCTACGATTGATGCTGTCGTTGGAAATGTTGGGCTATTGCGATCGCACTCCTCATTCTCAACAATATCCATCGGGTCTGAAATACTTCTATCCCGACCGGGGCGATTTCATTGCGCTGATTGGCAATTTGAAAACCATTCCCGATCTGGTCAGACTCAGTCGCACCATCCGCAAAGCTGGGCGCACCCCGTGTGAATGGCTCCCGGCTGGACGCAAGGGCTTACTCGTTCCCGACACCCGCCGCAGTGATCATGCGCCCTTTTGGGATGCAGGCTATCGCGCCATCATGGTGACTGATACCGCAAACCTGCGCAATCCCCACTATCATCAGGCGAGCGATCGCCTCGAAACCTTAGACCTCGACTTTTTAACTGGAGTGTGTCAGGGCTTGATTCACGGCTTGCAGCGACTCCGTTAAATCGTCCTATACGCCATACTTCCACCACTTCAAAATGGCAGTGATGGTATAGAGAATCACGGCTGACCCCAGCACGGCTGGAAGAATCAGAACACCCTGAATCTGCCAGCTAAGTAGTGGATGGTCGATTCCAAACTCTTGTCTGATCAACCAATACCCCCACTCACCAAACCATACACCAGTCAACCCAATCAAAATCAGACCCGCTAGCTTACCCGGAATAGTACGCGGCACTAAAATATTGGCGATCCCTGCACATACGATCGCAATTACGATCTGCACAACCAAATGAGGTACATCCATCCGAAATGCATCCATGTCATCCTCTTAAGCAGTTTGGTGAGATGAAACCGAAAATCTGAAACCCTGCGCGAATAGCACAGGGTTTCGAATTTTATTGTTCCCACTCATTCACTCAACAAAATTGTTTTGTTGCGATTAGAAATATTGTTGGTAAATGCTGGAGTGGTGCCCTGAGGTATAAACCTTGCTCAAATTATATCAAAGTAACTAGGGCGATCGTGCTATTTCGCCCTGGCTTCCAGCAATGCCCTAACGACCTAGCTCAAGCGATCGCTGATAAGCGGCTTTAACTGCTTCAATCAGGGCAGACCGCAAACCTGCTTTTTCCAACTGCGCGATCCCTGCGATCGTCGTGCCGCCGGGACTCGTCACCCGATCTTTTAACTCAGCTGGATGCAACCCGGATGTATGCAGCAGCTCAGCGGTGCCGCGCACCGTTTGAAGCGCTAATTGAGCAGCGATCGCCCTCGGTAGCCCAGCCGCCACACCGCCATCGGTCAAAGCTTCAATCACCACCGCCACATATCCCGGCCCCGAACCCGAAAGCCCGGTTACCGCATCCATCATGGATTCGGGAACTTCAACGACATCCCCAACGGCTTGAAAAAGCTGTTTCGCGATCGCTGTATGCTCTGACGTGACGTGAGTACCAGGGGCGATCGCGGTCATGCCAACCCCAACTGTAGCGGGAGTGTTGGGCATCGCTCGAATGACAGGTTGTCTCTCGAAAGCCGCTTCCAGCTTTTGCAGAGGAATTCCAGCCAGGATAGAAATGACTAATTGCTCACTCTCAGACTGGCTCAAACCCGCCACAACTGCATCAAACACCTGAGGCTTAATCGCTAAGAGCAGAACGTTGGCAGTCGCCACAACGTTTTGATTGTCTGCTGTAACCTGCACGCCATATTGACGCGCTAATGCATCACGACGTTGCTCTTGAGGTTCACTGACAATGACATGCTCAGGAGCATACGTTTTTTGCATGACAAGGCGGGATAAAAGAGCTTCCCCCATTACCCCGCCACCAATAATCCCAAGTTTTGTTGACAACGGAACGGCTGTCTCCTAAATCGCTACACAAATGCATCCTGACAAACAGGAGAGCAGGGAACACAATTGCCTTTTGACGCATCAAGAGGCATATAGAACACACTGAACTGAGAACTGACGAAATACCTTATGCCATGCGGGCTTGATCAGCGGTCCAGGCGGGGGTAGGGGCCATAGGGCGAGAAGGGCGCATTGGCTGACCTTGAGGAGCTTGAATGGGAATCTCATTCGGGATGCCCAGTTGGGTGCTGACCTGGACGCAGTTGGGAGTGAAGAGGAAAATGCTTTCGCCAATGCGCTCTTGATGGCCATCAATGGCATAGGTGCCGCCTGCAACAAAATCAACGGCGCGCTGAGCCTGATCGGGGTCCATGATGGTCAGATTCAACACCACAGACTTGCGCTCGCGGAGTGCCCGAATTGCCTGAGGCATTTCTTCAAAGGTGCGAGGTTCCATCACCACGACTTCAGACATGCCATTCATGGCTCCGGGCATACCGATTACATTGCTCATACCAGTTCCGCTAGTAGTAGTAGTAGTTTCTGTTGAAAGGACAGTCCGCTCCCGCATCCGGCGACGGCGAGGTTCTTCTTCTTGCACAGGCTGAGTATGCTCTTCCTGATAAAGGTTTTGATATTCTTGACCATCCATCTCGTCATACTCATATTCATATTCTGTTGGATCGTTCAATCCAACAAAGTCTTTCAGTTTGTTGAAAATGTTGTTCACTGTTCACGCTCCATCACGATTAGGTAGATCAGTTGTAGGATAGCTGGTTAAGGTGAGCTTCAAGCTCTTGGGATAACAACGGTAGACGGTAGAACGAATTCAGGTTTCTCAAACGCTGCCTATTAACTTAGGCATTTAGGTGAGCTTTGTCAAAACCTAATATTGTATTAAGCCTTTAGCTGGATTCGTGAGCACCTGACTTTGGACTTACCTGAGTTTGAGTCAACAGTATACATCAAATTTTTAAACTGACCACCATATCTGCGTTGATTTGAGTAAATCTCACCCTAGATTGGATGTGATGAACGAGCAGATTGCATGAGCTTTGTTGGACTATCTTTGAGATGCTCACCTGACAGTCAGCATCACAACCCAATGGATCAGTTTCAAACGTGAGTGTTGAACACCAATACACCTCAGTTAACGCTCGAAATCCCAATTTTAGACAGGGATGAGCCGTGTTGCCGTGGCACTTTCAAGGCTGTTAGACACTTCTTAACATTTGATGATTGATGTTTTAAGAAGTTCACTGATTGATGTGTTTTGAGACAGCGTCAAGGTAAGCGATCGCCAAACAGAATCCGCCCTAGCCGGATCATGGTAGAACCTGCCTGAATCGCCAATGGATAATCGTCCGACATTCCCATTGAAAGCTGCTCCATTTTGAGATGATTCCAATGCTGTTGCTGAATGGTATTGGCGAGTTCAAATGTGTTCTTGAATACAGAAAGTGTTTCTGCATCGTCCAAGTCATAGGGTGGAATGGCCATAAGGCCGACAATATTCAAATGACGGCACTGATCCAGTTCCGGCAAATCAGCCATTAGCTCAGGCTCCGTCCACCCCGATTTATTGGGATCGGGCAACAGCTTAACCTGAAGCAAAATGTTTGGTGATGCTGGCTGATCCGCTGCCAGTCGGTCGAGCCGCTGAGCCAGCTTCAAACTATCGACGGAATGAATCCACTGAAATAGCTCCAGGGCCTTAGCGGCTTTATTCGCTTGCAAGTGGCCGATCATATGCCAGGTGATATCTGGCAAATCTTCAAGTTGTGCTTTCTTGGTAATGGCTTCCTGAATGCGGCTTTCCCCAAAGTCTCGGATGCCCGCTTCATACGCGGCCCGCATCAATTCCACAGGGACTTGCTTACTAACGGCAATCAACCGCACAGAATCGGGGATCGTTTGGCGGAGATGGGTGAGGCGATCGCCAATCATCTCGTTTAATAAAGGAGCCGTCATGTAGCGCTAAAGAAGAAATGGACTGAGACTTGTTAATGCTAGAACATCCATTCGTAACACCGCCGAGAAGGCGGTGTTGCAGCCCAGCAGGAACACAACGGTTCCGACATGGAGCAGGTTTTCTCTAGCCTACAACTAAAGAAACGTAAATTCGATAGCGCCATTTCTGCGGTGCGGCAGAAATGGCGCTATCGAATTTGCATCGTTCAAATTTGTGGGGATCACAATAGTAAAGTCTTAAAACCCCAGCGAAGAACCGGAGTATAATGGAAGGACAATTAACATACGGTTGTCCATACCTGTGGAACTATCTTGTAAGAGTGAGTACGCCCTCCTGGCGATGTTGGAATTAGCAGCTCACTACGATAGCGGTGAGCCTTTACAGATTCGGCAGATTGCAGCTGAACAAAATATTCCCGATCGCTATTTAGAACAACTTTTAGCCACCTTAAGGCGCTGCGGTCTGGTGCGGTCTCAGCGTGGGGCTAAAGGTGGCTATCTATTAGCCCGTGAACCTTGGAAAATAACGCTTTTAGATGTTGTGAGTGGCATCGAAGGGCTAGATAACCAATCAACAGACTCGCGCAAAGACACCAAGTCCGTGGAGGGCATGGTGATTTGGGAAGTGTGGCAAGAAGCGGGACAGGCTGCCAATTCGGTGTTGCAGAAGTACACGCTGAAAGATTTGACCGAAAAGCGAGATGCCAGACGACAGCTCGACATTATGTATTACATCTAAACAACTATGCGTATTGCTCAAAACATCACTGAATTGATTGGCCGCACTCCACTGGTTCAACTCAATCGAATTCCACAGGCGGAAGGATGTGTCGCTCAGATTGTAGTCAAACTAGAGGGCATGAATCCATCGGCATCTGTGAAAGATCGCATTGGCATCAGTATGATCGAGGCCGCAGAGCAGGCGGGCAAAATTACACCCGGAAAAACTGTATTGGTAGAACCGACCTCTGGCAACACGGGGATTGCGCTGGCGATGGCGGCAGCAGCAAAAGGCTATCGCCTGATTTTAACCATGCCCGAAACGATGAGTTCAGAACGGCGGGCGATGCTGCGAGCCTATGGGGCAGAATTAGAGCTAACTCCGGGAATTGAGGGCATGGGCGGCTGTATTCAGCGCGCTCAGCAGATCGTCAGCAAGATGCCCGATGCGTACATGCTGCAACAGTTTAGCAATCCGGCGAACCCTCAAATTCACCGCGAAACCACGGCCAAAGAGATTTGGGATGACACCGATGGCAAAGTTGACTTTTTGGTAGCGGGTGTGGGGACGGGCGGCACGATCACAGGCGTCAGCGAGGTGCTTAAATCCTTAAAGCCTGGCTTTCGGACGATCGCCGTCGAACCTGCTAACAGCCCTGTTTTGTCGGGCGGACGACCCGGCCCTCACAAAATTCAGGGGATCGGTGCAGGATTTGTGCCCGACGTGCTGAAGGTTAACCTGATCGACGAAGTGATTGTGATCAGTGATGAAGATGCGATCGCCTATGGTCGGCGGTTGGCTCGTGAAGAAGGCTTGTTGTCCGGTATTTCGAGTGGTGCTGCCTTAGCGGCTGCGATTCGGGTCGGGCAGCGTCCTGAAAACAAAGGCAAGCTAATTGTCATGGTGCAGCCGAGTTTTGGCGAACGCTACCTGAGTACCCCTCTGTTTCAAGACCCAGAACTGGTTGCCTCAAGCGCCAGTTAATCCTCTCAATACCCTCCAGTAAACGCCTTACAGTGGTTGTTTTACAATGGTTGTATGGCGTACCCGAATCATTACAACACCCTGGATATTCACCCAGAGGCCACTCAGGCTGAGATTAAGCAAGCCTATCGCCGTCTGGTCAAACAGTTTCATCCTGACAGCAACCGAGAAACCGCAAGCCACGATCGCATTGCCACGATTAATGCGGCCTATGAGGTGCTGGGCGATCCGCAGCGTCGGCAAACCTATGACCAAGAGCTGAGTTACTATGCACGAGCCGAAGCGGCTGGGTTTTCGGTGAACTCTGGGGCGACGCGTCAGCAGCGAACAAATGCAGCGCACGCCCAATATCGTAAACGTCAGACTGGGCAAGACAGTGACGAACAGCTTCAGATCTGGCTGCACTATGTCTACCAACCCGTCAATCGATCGCTAGCTCAAATCCTGAACCCACTGCAAGATCAAATCGACGATCTGGCCGCCGATCCCTTTGATGATGAATTGCTAGAAGACTTTCAAGAGTATCTGGACGACTGTCGAGACCTGCTGCAAAAAGCACAGCGATCCTTTCGCTCCATGCCCAACCCCCCCAATGTAGCCGGGGTTGCTGCGCATCTCTACTACTGTCTCAACCAGGTTGGAGATGGAATTGACGAACTAGAGCGGTTTATCTCCAGTTATGACGACCACTACCTACACACAGGTCAGGAATTATTCCGGATCGCCAAAGGACTGCGTCGTGAAGCCCAAGCGGCCATTCGAGATATCTATTAACGTGATTCGATAACCCAGTTTTGCGTCCGCGTCGCGCAACATCTCCGTCGCAACGTCTCCACCGCAACGACTGAGCCAACCCCGAAATGAAAGGCTCAGCGTTGCTGAACCTTCCTCTAAAATGAACTGATCTTCACAAAGGCAATGCGAAGCGTCCTATCGCTCCAACCATCAATCCCTTGCGGAAGGGGTTTGGGGAGCGCCGCTCGCTCCCCAATGGGGGTCTGGGGGCAAGCCCCCAGAGAGAACTGCAACTCAGCAATCACTCCTTCAGCAATTCTCATGATGCAAATTGATGGCAGTGCAACTTTGCCGCAAGCGAGTTGCACTGCAATCGGTTTCAAAATGAGAATTGTGCCACTCTGCAAACTTACCCGATTCGCTTCACGGTAAGCGAGAATAGTAAAGGGGTTTATTACCCCTTAAGATCAATTTGATTTTTGAGAGTTAACGATTACAGCAATGTGATCTCTACTCCCAAGCAATTGGATCTGAAATATCCTCACATTCCTCTCTACTGCCATGCCTCTGCCTGTTGTTGCTATTATTGGACGCCCCAATGTGGGCAAGTCAACCCTTGTGAATCGATTTGCAGGCGTCCCAGAGGCGATTGTGCATGACGAACCGGGTGTGACGCGCGATCGCACGTACCGAGACGCCTTCTGGCGCGATCGCGATTTTCTGGTGGTTGATACGGGCGGTTTAGTCTTTGATGATGACACCGAATTTTTGCCGTTGATTCGACAACAGGCGATGGCCGCTTTAGCAGAAGCGAGCGCCGCGATTATGGTCGTCGATGGTCAGACAGGGCCAACTGTTGCCGATGAAACCATTGCAGATTGGCTACGCCAACAGTCTGTTCCTGTCATTTTGGCAGTTAACAAATGCGAATCGGTTGAACAAGGTTTAATTCAGGCGGCTGAGTTTTGGAATTTGGGGTTAGGCGAGCCGTATCCAGTATCGGGCATTCATGGCAATGGCACTGGGGAAGTGTTAGACCAGCTCATCACCTATCTTCCCCCAACCGATGAAATTGAAGAAACCAACGAAATCCGCGTGGCGATCGTAGGACGCCCCAATGTAGGGAAATCCAGTTTGCTGAACGCATTTGTCGGTGAAAATCGGGCGATCGTAAGTCCCATCTCCGGCACCACCCGCGACGCGATCGACATGGTGGTTGAACGTCAGGGACAGTACTATCGTCTGGTAGATACAGCTGGCATTCGCAAGAAAAAGCAAGTGGAGTATGGGCCAGAATTTTTTGGCATTAACCGTGCTTTTAAGGCAATCCGCCGAGCCGATGTGGTGCTGCTGGTAATTGATGCGATCGACGGTGTTACCGAGCAAGACCAGAAACTAGCAGGCCGGATTGCAGACGAAGGACGGGCCTGTATCATTGTCGTGAATAAATGGGATGCGATCGAAAAAGACACCTATACGATCTACGACTACGATCGGGATATTAAAGAGCGGCTGAAATTTATTGACTGGGCTGAAAGTATTTACGTCAGCGCCATGACGGGTCAGCGGGTTGAGAAAATTTTGGATTTAATCAATACCGCAGCCGAACAACACAAGCGGCGCGTTAGCACCTCTGTAATTAATGAAGTGCTGGAAGAAGCTGGAAATTGGCACTCTGCACCCGTCACGCGGCAGGGCCGACAGGGCAAAATCTATTATGGAACCCAGGTATCTAGCCAACCGCCAACGATCGCCCTGTTTGTGAATGAGCCTCAGTTATTTAATGACAACTACCGCCGCTATATCGAACGGCAATTTCGCCAAGGTCTTGGGTTTACAGGTACGCCCATTCGATTGCTGTGGCGTGGTAAAAAGCTGCGTGAAGTAGAGCGAAATACACCCAACCGAGCTACCAGAGTATAACGATCTCTTACCGCTAAATCATGGATCTGCTGCGATCGCTCCCCATTGGGCTGTATCTTGAACAACCCATCACCTGGCTACACCGACTTGACCCACGAGTAAAGTTGGCTTGGCTGCTGGCATTTTTGCTGACCCCGATCGCTGCCAATCCTTACTGGCGGCTTTCGATTGTGGGCTGGCTGTTATTGCTCACGCTGACGACGTTTATTCCCTTTCGAGTCTGGCGTCGTCAGATGGGGCTAGTCTTGGTTTTTAGCCTGCTGCTGTTTCTGGCGTCAATGCTGGCTCCCGATGGTCTAAACGTTACTCATCAGCCCCGCCTGCCCCAGAATGAATTGGCGATTGTTCAGCAGATCAGTCCATCTCCAACAGTGTCGGCTAGTCCCTCCTCGCCCTCTGCACCCGCGCCAACAAACCTCTCTCAGCCCACGTCCTACCGATACGTTTTATTTGATCAGGGCTTTATCCATATCACGCGGCGATCATTAGAACTGGCTGTTCGGGTGGGTACTCTCATCTTTACTCTGATTTACAGCACGAATCTTTATTTATTAACGACTGCTCCCGAAGAGATCACCGCCGGGTTAGACGAGTTGATGCAACCCCTAAGACGGTTCCACATTCCAGTAACCGAAATCGTTCTAACCTTAACCCTGTCACTGCGCTTTATTCCACTGGTACTGGAAGAGGTGCAAAATCTGGTGCGATCGGTGCGCACCCGTGCGATCAATTGGAAAAAATTGGGTTTTCGCAACAGTACCCAGGTCTGGTTAACCATCAGCGAACGTTTGATTGATAACCTGCTGGTGCGAGCCGAACAAATCGCAAGTGCCATGCAGGTTAGAGGCTTCACCAGTCCCGATCGCCATCAAGTAAAATGGCATAAATTTCGATTGACTCCGATAGATGGGGTAGTTCTGGTAGGTCTAGTGGCATTTTGGATCGCTCGCTTCATCTGGGGCAACAACTCGTAGTTCCCAAACAATTCGCACTTGAAACTTTTTTGTAGCGCGCTAGCACAATTTCTCATACAGTAGTGAGATAAGTATCAGAACTGCCAGGTTGAATATCCGTATCGGTACAGATATCGTTCATATTCCCCGCATCAAAACGGCCCTAGACCGTTTTGGTGAGAAGTTCTTGCAGCGAGTTTACACCCCCATAGAACAGCAAGACTTTTTGAAACTGCTTAGCTCCAGTCGTGGAGATGCTGATGGCCGAGGAATTGCACGATTGGCCGGACGATGGGCCGCCAAGGAAGCTGTGGTCAAAGCACTGGGAACGGGATGGCGAGGCGTTCGCTATACCGACGTTGAAATTCAGCGACAATCGAACGGTGAGCCTCACGTTTGTCTCTATGGTTCAGCCTCTGCTCGTGCTATTTATTGGGGAGGCTGTCAGTGGCAAGTAAGCCTTAGTCACGATGGTGATTATGCGATCGCCACTGCCCTTCTCTATGTCATTCCTGAAAGCGTCGATTCTCAATCTTAAATAAGCCATTCGCTACTTATTTTTATTCATCTCAATCTGCCTTTACCACTATCAACCCATGTATTCTCCCCAATCGCTGCCTCAGAAAGCATCGACACAACCCAAATCAATGAGTACAGAAACCTACCTAAACCATCCGACCTTTGGTTTGCTATATCGGGTGTGTTTGGTAGAAGAAACACAGGAACTATTTGCTACTCTCTACGCGCAGCGTTTATTTTTTTTGGTAACCAATACACCTGAGGGAGTGCAGTTCGATCCGATCAGCCGCACCGATGCTCGAATTCTGGTTGAGCATCGCCTTCGCTACCTGCGCCGCATGGGCAACGTTAACGAATATGAGCAACTCCAAAAAGTTCATAAACAAACCTTCCAGTAATGTTGAATCTCTGGAGGTGAGATTCCTAACTCACTGATCGACTGGCTTAAACACCTACTAGCTAAATAGCTAAACAAAAAGAGGCTCTCGGTAACCGAGAGCCTCTTTTTATCTAACAGTTATTGAACTGAGTTCAACAAACGCCGACTTAGAATCTGAAGGTTGTACGCAGAGTACCGATCAGAGTGTCGTTGTTGCCGTTGTTGTTGAATGGATCAGCCAACCAGATTACGCTAGGAGTGATGGAGATATTGTCATTCACGTTGAAGCGGTAGAACACTTCAGTCAAGAATGCAGTATCACGAGACTGACCAGGCAGATCGCGGGTGTAGGGAGGAACACCAGCCAAAACGCCCAACTGGTTGCCTTCGCCACCCAGGTCGTTGATAGCCAGAGTACCTTGGTAGCTCCACAGGTCATAGTCAGGTCTGCCGCCAAGTCCGCTCACATCGGTGTAAGCAACGCCGCCGCCGATTTGGAAGCGACCAAACTTGAAATTCACTTGACCACCGTAGGTGTTAGCAACAGCGGGACCATCAACATCATAAACGCCTACATCGAATGCAGAATCGTCATAGCTGTTGACATAGGTCAGAGCTGCATCCAAGAAATCACTCAGGAAGGTCAACTGACCGATGATGCCGTAATCACCGTTGAACAAGCCATTGCTTGCAGTGGGGTCGTTAGCTTCGTCACCGATGTAGCCAAAGTCTAGAGTGAAGTTGTCGGTCAACTGAATGCTAGCGCCTGCGCCTGCACCGCTACCAGCATCAGCTTGAGCATACTGACGGGGGAAACCGAAGTCAGAGATACTGCCGCTAGCAGAGCTGTCTAGAGGGCTGATGGTGCTGGTAACGAGGTCATCAATGCTACCTGCGTTAGCGAAGATGGTAACGTTAACACGCTCACCCAGAGGGAAGGAGTAGTACAAGTCGTCCAGCGTGAAGTCGTTGCCTTCGTCTCCACCATAGGAGAAGCCAACAGAATCTCCGGCGAAGGTAGGAACGTTGCGAGCTTGCAGACGTGCTCTCAAACGGTCTTCGCCAGTGAAGCTGGTGTCAAAGTTCAAACGAACTCGGTCTGCGAAGACGATTTGATCATCGAATTGCTCGTCTTCGTCAAAAACGCCAGAGAGAGAGAAGATGGTTTCACCACGCAGAACAGTGGTGGTAGAGAACTGGTTCGCTTCCAGCTCAGCCGTGCGAGCTTCGAGAGCGTCAACGCGACCACGCAGAGTAGCCAGTTCAGCCGCAAACTCTTCTTGCAGACGCTGTAGAGTAGCCAAATCTTCTCTGGTAACGGCATCAGCCAAACCAGCAGCGATCAATTCGTTAACGCGATCCAAACAAGCGTTCAAACCAGCGGCAAATTCATAACGGGTGGTAGCTTGACGACCGCGGTAGGTACCATCGGGATAACCCGCGATACAACCGTAGCGCTCTACCAGGTTTTGTAAAGCTTGGAATGCCCAGTCAGTCGGTTGAACGTCAGACAGTTGGGATACAGACGTCACCTGAGACATCGAGGTGGTGCTGCCTTCGTTGTTGTATTGGTTGATCTGTGCCAGGGAAGCACCGGAATCAACAGAAGGAGCAGCGGGTTGAGCAGCAGGCTCAGCAACAGGGACTTGAGCGAGCTGAGCAGGAGCTTGAACTTCGGGCTGAGCCTGAACAGCAACAGGAGCTTCAACGCTAGCAGTCGTGTTGACTTCAGAAACAGCGGTCAGATCGTTCAGCAGAGCATCAGCAGAATCGCTTGCAGCAGGAGCTTCAGCCGCTACAGAAGAAGTAGCAATCAGAGCAGCGCCTAATACAGCTGGCGCAACCAGCAGTGAGTTCCAAAGAACTTTAGGTAACATAATTTTTTTGTCCTCACACCTAATCTAAAAGGACTTGCGACCTAGAAAGTTATAGCACTGTTGTCTTGAGAGAGATGTCTCTTAACGATACAGATTACCAAAAAACTGGCAGCCCGCAGCCATAACGATCCAAATTTTAAGATCCTGTCATCGTTACTTTAGCATGGGATTTGCCCTTCACGGCAAGCCTCATTGCTATAAAACTAGAATACCCAGATAAAGATGAAGTTTGGAATAAGTTCTATGGAAACAGCATAGAGGTTGGAAACCTCAGTGCCTTTTATTGAATTTTAGAAATGGTTTCAGCGAGAGCGAAGTCTTTCTCGGTTAGCCCACCGGCATCATGTGTTGTTAAGGCGATCGTCACCTTATTGTAAGAAATGGTGAGATCGGGATGATGGCCTGCGGTTTCGGCAGGATCGACGAGTCGGTTCACAAAAGCGATCGCTTCAATAAAATCTTTGAATGTCCTAACAGATTGAATCGTTTGGCCCTGGAGTGTCCAACCAGATAGTTTCTCTAAGCGCGCTTGTATTTCACTGTTATCTAGTAGTTGAGTCATAGTGATGCTACCCCTAGTGTCACTGAATTGAAGGCTTTAAAAAAACTATCCGCTCTCATCTCGGAGTACTCAGGTCAGAAACCATTGCACTAAAAGATGAGAGCGGTGTAGCGGGTCTTCAGATTGCACTTGACTGCCGGGAGGAACTCTATACCAACCAGCACTCTCTAGAAGGCATCGCTTCAGATAGAACTGAAGTTAGCTCTAGAGAACAGCCCCGGCGCACAGCCAGTTTGCTACAACCTGATGACCCACGCATTTACTACTATCTTGCATGGACATCACCTCCTGCTCGCTAAGTGGACTTACAACTTACGGCACAAGCAATAGACCAGCTATTGCTTACTGCCAATATAACACAACAACTTTAAACGGTTAGGAACGGTAAAAATTAACTGCCGTAATTTTTGAGATCAAACTATTTTTTGACAAATTATTAATGTGAATTTGATTGCGCTATTTCAGATATAGCTGTGTTCATTCGGGTTAGGACGGGGTGCAGGGGTGGAACCTCTGGCTGGGGACGAAGCCCATACCCCTCTTGGTTTTGATGTCATAACGGACATGAGTACAGCTATAGCTATCGGGCGGCTGAAATAGCGTAAATTAACGTGAGTCTCCAATAAGGGGGTAGTAGTGTGCTGCACTACTACCCCCTTGGGAAAACAAAAAGAAAACACGTTTTCTTAGGAATTCGACGAATGGCTTTTGGGAGAGTGGCACGATGTGACCTCCTCAAAAACCTGATTTCGCGTGCGCGACACGCAAAATCGGGCTATCAAATTCACGTCGATTTGAATAGAAAACCCCCATCGGTTAGATGGGGGCTAAATGTCAAGCAAAAAGGATTACCTGATTTGGATATTGATGACGGGTAGTCTCTTAGAGAGCGTTACCACGTGGCAGTACCTCTTCAGGGAATATAAAGTTTTCGTGAGGCTGATCTTGAGGAGCCATCCACGCCCGGATGCCCTCGTTCAGCAGAATGTTCTTGGTGTAGAACGTCTCAAATTCAGGGTCTTCTGCTGCTCGCAGTTCCTGCGACACAAAGTCATATGCCCGCAGGTTTAACGCCAAACCCGCAATGCCGACGCTCGCCATCCACAAGCCCGTCACAGGCACAAACAGCATGAAGAAGTGCAACCACCGCTTGTTCGAGAAGGCAATCCCGAAAATCTGTGACCAGAAG
>DATNPS010000401.1:0-30453 GCA_036703095.1 Crinalium sp.
GTCGATTGCAAAAGGGAATCATGGTCGCCCAATTTCAACAGATCATTGCTCCGCACTTGCGTATCGACGGTGTTCAGCAAGATGTCAGCGGATTCAAACTCACGGCATTCTGCGATTTGAATCACATGCTGGCAGAGCGTAATGTCGAGTAGTTCTTTAATGAGGAAAATGTCGTGGCCTAATGGCGTTAGGGAAGGCATGAATAGGGTGTGGGGTGTGGGGTATGGGGTGTGGGGTGTGGGCAAGCGGGAGATAGGGAAGATGGGGGAGAATCATACTGTCCTCCTTGTCCCCCTTGTCCTTCTTGTCTCCCTTGTCCCTCCTGACTCCTGACTCCTGACTCCTGACTTCTGCATTGGGGTAAGGGGTAAGGGGAGTGTTTCCAGTCTAAAATCTTCATAGCTTGAGTGGGTTGGGCATTGCCGATTACACTCTATTTCGGAGATATCGCGTCATCATGTCCATAAAGACATTGAAAATCCAAGGTGGTGTGAGGGCTGCGCCCTCAGATAGGAACCCCCTACACCCCGTACCCTTACACCCTACACCCCCTCCCAAAACATCCAAATGACCAGCCGTTCTGCCAAATCCATGCTTCAGCCACTCGATCGCGTGGCCCTGCTCACGATGATTGGGCTGGGGGTGCTGATTGCGCTGCTGTTGCTGGGTGGAAATCATACCGTGCCTCGCGTTCGCGATTTTAGCTGGCAAAATCGGCAGGTGGGGGCAGAGGATACGGCTTTTTTGATGACGTTTAGCCGTCCGATGGATCATGCTAGCGTGGAAAACAATCTGCGTATCGATCCGCCCCTGTCTGGAAAATTTAGCTGGGCCGGACGACGCATGGCTTATACGTTGGAGACTCCCGCTCCTTACGGCACAACTTATAAAGTACAGCTTCAGGGGGCACGCGATCGCTTCACGCAGACCACTGACTCGTCGGCTCAAATACAGCCTTTCACAGGTGCATTTCAAACTCGCGATCGCGCTTTTGCGTATATCGGGGTAGAGGGTGAAGAAACGGGACGGTTGGTGCTCTATAACCTGTCACAGCAAAGTAAACAACTGTTGACACCAGAAAATCTGGTGGTGATGGATTTTGAGCCGTATCCAGAGGGCGACCGCATTTTGTTCTCGGCTTCCAGTCGGGCTGATCAGGATCAGGGAATGCTGAATCAGCAGCTTTATACCGTTACGACCGGGATGCAGATTAACGCTCCGGCTAGCACGCCTGGAGAGAATAAATCCAGCCAACCAGCTACATCGCGATCGCCGCAACCTGCGGGTGTCGTAGTGTCGATTCTAGACAGTAAAGACTATCAGAACCTTAAGTTTGATCTGGCTCCGAATGGGCATTTGATTATCGTGCAGCGGGTGAACCGGAGCAATCCGTCTGATTTTGGGCTGTGGGTGTTAAAACCGGGTGAAGTGCCTCAACCCTTAAAGACAGAGCCAGGAGGAGATTTTTTGATTGCGCCTGACAGTCAGGCGTTGGCGATGGCGCAGGGGCAGGGGATGGCTATCTTACCGCTGGAGTCGGGAGCCGACCCGCTGGATTATCTGCCCAAATTTGGCATGATCCTGAGTTTTGCGAAGGATGGCTCAGCCGCTGCGATGGTCAAGTTTAATGCTGACCCCAATAATCCGACGCGATCGCTCTTTCTCGTAACGAATCAGGGCACTGAAAAGCAACTGGCGACGACAAATGGTTCCATTCTCAATGCTCAGTTTGATCCCACTCGTCGGGTGGTTTATTGCCTGATTACGGAACTGCTGCCCGGTGAGTCGTATTTAGAGCAGCCTTACGTCAGCGCTATTAATTTAGAAACCGGAAAACGCACGGATTTGCTGAAGTTGCCCGTTCAGCGTGATGTGCAAATGAGCCTTTCACCAGATGGATTGGGCGTTTTATTTGATCAGGTGGTCGAAAATCCAGCGGCTCAGCCGAAGGATGGTGCGCTCCAAAGTGAGACGGGGCAGGCGATCGCCACCAGTCGTCTCTGGTTTTTGCCGCTGGTTTTGAATGCCGATGGCACCTCTAAGCTGATCGCACCGCAGGAGTTGCCGCTGCCCGGATTGCGTCCTCGGTGGTTGCCGTGAGGTTAGTGCGGGAATTTGTGCTTCATGTTACAAATTCAAACCCGAACCAGTTCGGTATGATGACTGATACGATAAGCTACAAGCGATCGCCCCCTCCGTTTGCCCCCTTACTGAGGATTTTGTATGAAGTCCATTCGACAACTGCTGATTTTGTCCCTTTTGGCAGTGGTGACAGCGTTTACGATCATTTCCTGCACTGGAAGTACCGGAAGTAATAGTGGTGGTAATACTTCTATTAAAGTAGGGTCTAAGGATTTTACGGAGCAGTTCATCATTGGTGAAATGTATGCTCTGGTGCTGGAAAAAGCGGGTTTTCAGGTTGAACGCAAGTTGAATTTGGGGGGAACGCCTGTTGCTCAGGCAGGGTTAGTCAGCGGTGAGATTGACCTTTATCCGGAATACACGGGAACGGGACTGCTGACGGTTTTGAAGGAACCTGCGTTGAGCGATCGCAAGGCTGTGTTCGACAAGGTTTCACAGGAGTATAAGAAACAGTTCAACCTGGTCTGGCTTGACCCGTCGCCAATGAACAATACTCAGGCGTTAGCCATGACCCAGGAAGGCTCTACCAAGTTTGGGATTAAAACGATTTCCGATATGACTGCAAAAGCCAGTGAGCTAACGCTGATTGGCCCGCCAGAGTTTGAATCGCGGGAGGATGGGCTACCGGGCATCAAAGCGAAATACGGCGACTTTCAACTGAAGGCGTATAAAGCGGTTGATGCTGGATTGCGATACAAAGGGTTGGTGGATGGCGAGGCGGATGTTGCAGTTGCCTTTGGTACGGATGGGGCGATTAGCGCTTACAACCTGGTGGTGTTACAAGATGACAAAAATTTGTTTCCGCCCTATCAGGTCGCGCCCGTTGTTCGTCAAGAAACACTAGACAGCCATCAGGGATTGGCTGATGCGCTAAACAAGCTTTCTCCTAAACTGACGGATGATGTGATGCAGCGTTTAAACTACGAAGTGGACGGCAAACAGCGCGAACCAGCCGAAATTGCCAAAGAATTTTTAACGCAAGAAGGCTTGATTTAGGATCGCGGATTTAATAAAACCCAAAACTTGATTTTGGAACGTGCGGCACTGCTGCACGTTCCAAAATTAAAAACTTGGTTTTGATTTATTCATGATCCTTAGAGCCTCAAGGTTAATCACATCGTGGAGAGAATTCCTTGAGCGCTATTCAGTTTGACAACGTATCGTTGCGATTTCCGGGGGCAGCTCGACCCGCGGTAGATAGATGCAGCTTAGCGGTGGAGTCGAGCAAGCTAGTTGTAATTTTAGGGCCATCGGGCTGTGGCAAGACAACGCTACTCAAGATGGTGAACCGTCTGTATGAGCCGACTTCTGGCAAGATTTACCTGAACGGCACTGATATTCGGCAACTTAAGGTCACGACCTTACGGCAGCAGATCGGCTATGTCATTCAGCAATCGGGTTTATTTCCCCACATGACGGTTGCCCAAAATGTTGCCGTAGTTCCCAATCTCCTAAAATGGCCGCGTCCCCGCACTCAAGCGCGCATTGATGAACTGCTGACTCTGGTTAAGCTCTCGCCTGAAGAGTATCGCGATCGCTTCCCCGCTCAACTCTCTGGGGGACAACAGCAGCGGGTGGGGTTAGCTAGAGCACTGGCAGGTGATCCGCAGGTAATGTTGATGGATGAACCGTTTGGGGCGATCGATGCGATCACGCGCACCAGTTTACAAGATGAAATTTTGCGCTTGCAGCGTCAGTTGAAAAAAACAATTTTGTTTGTCTCTCATGACGTTGAGGAAGCGTTGAGATTGGGCGATCGCATTCTCATTCTCAACAACGGTCAAGTGGTGCAGTATGACACACCATTTAATATCCTGACGCGACCCGCTAATGCATTTGTATCTGACTTGATGGGTGCAGATGACATCGTCCGACAACTCGGCCTCCTCCGTGTCGAAACAGCGATGATGGGTACTCCGTCGAACTATGTTCACAACGGCAACCCCACGATCGCCCCTGAAGATAACTTGCGTGACGCTCTTTCTCTGATTCTCCGCACAGGTGCGTCTGCTCTGACTGTTCTCAATAATGGCTCTCCCGTTGGTGTCCTGACGCTAGAGCATATTCGGGACTCTGCCAACACCCAACACCCATGAGTTACATCCTGAAAAACCCCGCCATTGTCCTAAATCTGCTGCTAGAGCATTTGCAAATGACGGTGTTTACGCTCATGTTTGCGGTTGCGCTGGCGTTGCCGATCGCCCTTCTGGTTACGCGATATCGCTGGCTGAATGTGCCGGTTTTGGGCGTGTTGGGGATTCTTTATACTATTCCGAGTTTGGCGCTGATTATTCTGCTGGTGCCTGTGTTTGGACTGAATGCGAATTCGGTGATTGTAGCGATGGTGATCTACACGCAAATTATTCTGGTTCGCAGTTTGTCGGTCGGGCTGCTATCGATTCCACCTGCGATTCTGGAGGCAGCTAAGGGGATGGGGATGAATCCCTGGCAGCGATGGTGGCAGGTGCAGGTGCCGTTGATTTTGCCGCTGTTTTTGGCAGGATTACGGCTGGCCGCGATTATTGCGATCGCGATCGCCACAATTGGAGCGAAGTTTGGGGCGGGTGGGCTGGGGACGCTGCTGTTTGACGGTATTGCGCAGACGGGACGGTATGACAAGATTTGGGCGGGGGCGATCGCCGTTTCACTCCTGGCGTTTGCCATTAATGGAATGCTATTGAGTTTTCAGTGGGCGATGAATCCGGCTCGACGAGTTGGCTTTATCCAAAAAATTAAGCGATTTAGAACTGTATAAAGAATTTACATCCGAGTGATCTATTTCATTTGAAAGAGGTACTTGTACCTCTATTTTTTTATCCTAAATATTCAGAAAACATTGAAAATTTAAGGTATTTATATGAACGAAGATGCCATGATCCCAGACGAACAAAGTGTTGGTCAGCCTTCATCTTCTGGCAACATTAGTGCTCAGCAAACCCCTAATCAAAACGAAGGCCCAGAAACCCCAAAAGGTTCTTATAAGAACATTTCAGATCTGCCTCAAGATGTTAGGAATGTCTTACCCGAAGACGCTCAGCATATTTTCATGACTGCCTTTAATAGCATCATTGACAATCATGGTGATGAGCAGACCGCAACTCGCGTAGCTTGGGAAACCTTGAAGCGTGATGATAACTATGTCCAGGGCGCAGACGGCAAATGGACTCGGCCTGATCAAACCTCTGAAGGTAATCATGGGGTTCTTTCTACCATGTCTGGTTCATAGAAATAACGAGATTCAAGCGCTAATTTCTCCCGTGAACTAGGACAGATTAAGCGATCTCTTAGGGTGGGCATTGCCCACCCTATTGAAATGTCTTTATTCCTTTTGGAATTGAATTTATTGATAGTTGAAAACGCTACTTGAGTAGTGTTTTCTCTTTGATTTTAAGGAAGGTTAATATGCCTTACGAACATATTAAAGATCTACCTGAATCGGTCGAAAAACATTTACCTAAACACGCCCAAGAAATTTTTCTGGCTGCGTTTAATAGCGCTGAAGAAGAATACCGCGATGAGGAAAGAGCTTTTCGCGTTGCGTGGAGTGCCGTCAAACACAAATATCAAAAAGGGGATGATGGCAACTGGCACGCTAAGGGAGATTGAGGTGTTGGGTTTTAGGTGTTGGGTACCTTCTGGCTCCTGTCTTCTGGCTCCTGAATCCTGTGGTTGGGTATCGGGTGTGGAGGATGGTCACTGTAGGAAGGAGTGGGGTATTTGTTTGGCTAGGGCACTGCAATTTCGAATGGGTTTATTGAGGGGTTAACGAGTGATTGTCAATTCTACACAAAATGGATGGAGTATTATTTACCATCGTGCTCATGCGCTGTTGGCTGCTCAACTGGCGGGACAGTGGCGGCGTAAAAATGCCCCAGCTCGGCTGTATGAAACGCTAGCGGCTATTTCTCATCACGACGATCTGGAGCGCGAGTGGGAGGAAGATATTTTAACGGAAGCGGGGACACCGCTGGATTTCACCTTGAGTACGGAAACGTCGTTAGAAAAGCTGGCAACGCTGGCGAAAAACGCTCGCTATCGGGGGCGCTGGGTAGCGATGTTGATTTCGATGCATCTGAGTCGCTTAAACGAGGTGAAGCGAGGATCATCTAAGGAATTTGATCAGTTTCTGGATGGGTTGTTGGAAAATCAGCAGCGCTGGCGACAGGAGTTGGGAATTGAAAAGGATGAAGCCGATGCAGCCTATGCGTTTATGCAATGGTGCGATCGCCTCTCTCTCATCTTGTGTCAGCAAGAACTGCCTGCCGACGAACGCTTTCTGGAAATTAGCAAAGGGCCAGATGGTGAGCGGTATGACATCATGCAGCGTCAGGATCAACTCGTCACAGTAAAACCCTGGCCGTTCGAAGATGACCAGTTCACGGTTAACGTTGAAGCGGCTCAACTCTCTCAGGTGAAATTTAAAAACAGTGCCGAGCTGTCAAAAGCACTCCAAAACGCACCGATCGAGATTTTGGAATGGACGTTTGTGAAGCCAGAGTAGTGAAGCCAGAAGGCTGATAGTGTAAAAGACCGTGTTTCATGAGCAGCGCTCATGAAACACGGTCTTTTACCTTTTTCAATCCACCCAACCGATATCGTCATCCGATAGATCCGTGGACGGAATGGTTGCCAGAATAGGATGCTGAAGAATTTGGCGGAGTGCCAGCGTGGCCGTATTGGTTCCGTTACTGCGGGGGGGCTGAGCCTTTTCGTGTTTCAGAGCGTCCATTTCCTTCGTTAGCGCAATGTTGCTTTCAGAAAGCTGCAACACCAGCCGCTTGGTGCGCTCCAATTCGGCATTGTTTTGCTGTGCTTTCTCTAGTTCTGCTTTTAACTGATTGGCAGCCTTTTCCTGCTCTTTAAGAGACGCTTCTAACGTTTTCACCTCGTCGCGCAGGGTTTGTTCCACCTGTTGAGCCGTCTTTAAAGATGCCTGGAGGCTGTTCACCATTTCTTGTAAGTCTGTGAGCTGTGCCTGAATTTCGGCGTCTTGTGACGGTTGAGGTTCCGCGTCGGGTGTGGACGCTGCTGGCGTTGACTTGTTGGCAGCAGGTTTAGAAATATTGGTGGGCTTTCGCGCCGCAGCACTGGCAGGGGCGGCCTTCTGCTGATTTCCTTTAGATGGCGGATTGGGTGTTGACGCTGGGTTATCGGGTTGTGACTGTTCGCTAGACGTGTCCTGCGTGTCATCTAGCGATTTCTTTGCCTCTTCCCGCAACAGATCTGACAGTCGTTTTCTAGTAGCCATCATTTCCTCCAATCCCGTTGAATCTCTTCTGCAATTCGGCGGTAATCTAATTCAGCCTCTCTCGCATTTTTTCCCCGCCATTGTGTAATCGGTTTGCCATCTAACGCCGCACGCTCGTGGGCCTTATATGATCGCACAAAGGCATTGCAAGCGGGAATCCCCAATTCCATTAATGTATTTTGGGCTTCCAGCGCTTCACCTAAACTGCGCGGATCAACCCGCGTTAGTAAAACTCGATAAGCGACTCCGACAGGCATCACCGTTTCTTTTACCGTATCAATTAACGCGGCTAAATCCATCGGGGCAGGCGGTGTGGGTAGTACTAGATAATCTGCCAGTGGTACAACAGCGGCCAGGGCATCTGACCCCAGCGCAGGCGGAGTGTCCACTACTACTAATTTGTAGTTGTTCAGAGTAGGCAATTCTTTCAAGACAGCCGGGTTTGTTTCCTTCACCACATCGAACCCCATCGCCTGTCCACTCCGCTCGACCCACCAGGTTGCAGATCCTTGTGGATCGGCATCCACGAGCAGCACAGAGCTTTTTTCGGCGAATGTAGCGGCCAGATTGATGGATGTCGTCGTCTTACCAACCCCTCCCTTGCCATTCAAGACCACTAAAATTCTGGTGCGAGGGGACGACTTCACAAATAAACTCCTGGTAAATGGACGGTATGAGTTTATGGGGTTGGATCAGTGAACAAACAGAGTTAAACAAAACGCTTAGGATTGCGGATTTAATAAAACCCGAAACTTAATTTTGGAAAGTGCGGCAGAGCCGCACTTTCCAAAATCGAAAAATTGGTTTTAATTTATCCATGATCCTTAAAGTGGGTGTCCCATGCACGGGGCAGTGCTGCGCCCTTTGAGGGTTCCTGTCTAATTACTTATACCTGTTTGTAGGGGCAAAACGTATCAAATTGACTATTAAGTTTTTCATGCAGCATTAGTTTGAGAGCGCCATTTCAGCCACACGTCGCACGTTTTTGCGCGTTCGTGGAATTCACGACACGTTAGACTACAGCCGGAATCAATTGGCAGCGTTTCAGAAATAGCGATCGCCCATAGTGTAGTTAAATCAAGCCTGCAACTGACTTTACTAAATAGCCTTCGATTGGGTGCCCTAGTCTGAAGGGCGTGAAGAGGGATGATCTTCTATTCAATATCCGTTGGTTTTTCGGGGTATCGAATTTTACGTTGTGATTCTGGTGCCTGAATTCAAAGCTTATATTAAATAGCGGCGTGTGGTTTACAAAAAATCTTTAAATCTCGATTCAGTATTTTTTGTAGACGACTTCGTTGAAGCATGATCTGGGTTTCGGCATTCCTGGCTAAATTTGCTATAACCGTAGAATGACGTAGTCTTTTAGATACAAATGAAACATCTTCGTCGTTTCGTTCTGCTGATTCTTGGACTTTACCTGCTTTACCTGGTGAAATCAGCCTTAGGAATCAATCTCTCCGAGCGATATCACGCGGCTGATATTTTGAAAATGCCTCTGCGTGTGCTGGTGCGTCAGCAGGGATAGCTCTATAGGTTGAATTGAGAACGTGATGGGCACGACATAGCTAATCTCGGCTCAGAATAGAGAATAGATGCTGTTCACGGTTAAGCGTTGTGTTGCGATCGCCAAGAAAGATTAGTACGAAACTTAGTACGAAACAATGATGAAGAAGTGGAAACGGAGTCTGCGCTATGTCTGGCTGCGCTTCCTGCGGTTGCGGGCAACTCCTGATGAAATTAGTCGTGGATTCGCGTTTGGCGTATTTTGGGGCATGTTTCCCCTGCCCGGTTTGCAAATGGCGATTGCCATTTTGACCGCTGCCGTATTTCGCAGCAGCAAGCTCGCCGCCGCAGCAGGAACCTGGCTCACCAATCCTCTGACCACTTTACCCATCACAGCACTTAACTTTCATATTGGTCAAACGGTCTTGGGGCGTGAACTGAGTGATTTGCCGTTTAATGATGTGCGATCGCTCAATGATTTTTTTCAGCTTGGTGGAGATGTAATTACCAGCTATCTAATGGGTTGCTTGATTACGGGTACCGTAGCAGCCGTGCTCAGCTATTTCTTGGGATTGCCTCTGGTGGCTGCTACTCGCAGACGGGTCGCCGAACAGCGGCTGAAGCGGCTGAACCGACGACTGGGCCATCACCACACCACGCGACAATTTCAGGATTAGGGGGTCTGACCACTCCCCCCCTCCTCATAACGCTGTCGCTAAAATTAAATGCCAAGACGCTAATTTTTTAGCATTTTGGTGAGGAGTGCATCATGGCAAACAATAGCAAGGCTGAGCAAGGTTCGAGCGGTTCCGAAACGTCTTCCAATTCTAAGAAATACTTACGGCCAAACCCGTTTACAACCTATCGTGATCCCCAAACGGGGCGATGGGTGGTGGTCAAGCCCGTCGCTGCATAAAAGGGCCGCTGACTTAACGAAAATTCGATAGCGCCATTGTAGCCGTCCGATGGACGGCTACAATGGCGCGAAATGGTGTCATGCGCGTCGCGCATGACACCATTTCGCGCATTCGTCGAATTCACGTTTTTTTAGCGTGCCCATTATTCGAGGACGATGCGGTAGGAATTTCAATCACAAACTCGGTTCCCTGGCCCGGTCTAGAGTGGCAATACAGCTTTCCTTGATGTTTTTCCACCACAATTTGATGACTGATGGATAGCCCCAGCCCAGTTCCTTTACCAACGGGTTTGGTCGTAAAGAAAGGGTCGAATAATTTTGACCGAATTTTCTCCGGGATGCCGGGGCCATTGTCGATGATGCGAATTTTGACCCAGTTGTTTGAACATGCCTGCGTGCAAATTTGGATGACACCGGGGTCGACTTTAAGGTCGTCTGGCGATCGCCTCTGGTTGTGATCCTCCAAAACATCGATCGCATTGGTGATCAGGTTCATGAAAACCTGATTGAGCTGGTCGGGATAGCATTGAACCGGAGGAAGCGCGTCGTAGTTTTTGACAATTTGAATATGGGGTTGACCAGCCCTGCCTTTCAATCGGTGTTGCAAAATCATCAACGTGCTGTTTAGACCGTCATGAATATCTGTACTTTTGATATCTGCTTCTGCAAACCGGGAAAAGCTGTGTAGCGATTTGACAATCTTACGAATGCGATGAGAACCAATTTCCATCGAATCCAGTAGTTTGGATAAGTCTTTCTGCAAAAAATCCAGCTCAATGGCGTCGATTTCGGCCTGAATCGATGGAGTCGCTTTGGGATATTCCTGTTGGTAAAGACGAATCAATCGGAGCAGGTCTTCCGCATGTTGCCGGGCATAGACCAGATTTCCATGAATAAAATTGACCGGGTTATTAATCTCATGAGCAACACCTGCCAATAACTGACCCAGGCTAGACATCTTTTCATTGTGAACCAGCTGAGCCTCTGCTAGCTTCTGCTGAACCATCAGGTGCTTGACCCGTTGAATCATGGCGTTCAATGCCGTCGCCATAATGCCGATCTCATCTTGCGACAGAATTGGAACCTGTAAATCGAAATTATCGTCCTGCGTCACCTGCTGGGCAACTTGAGTGGCCGCTTTGATGGGACGGACGATCAGCCATCGAGTGAGAGCCGCCAGCAGCATGGCGATCGCCACCGAGCAAATCAAGCTACCGATAATGATTTGAGTTTTGAGCCGTTCTACATTTTCAATAGACTCTTCCACCTCTTGTTCTTCGGCGAGGACAGTATCAAAGAGGCTCTCAGACTGCTGCATAAACTGGCGGAAGTCGCCTGATAGCGAGTGTTGATCCAGCTCCTTGAGAACCAATTGCAGTGCTGCCAGATCCCCAGGCTGGCGGGTTGCCCTCTCTACCGTGGGAGCCAACTCATTTACTAGCTCAATATATCGGTGTGGAATGTCATCGTGCCGCTTCAGCATATCCTGAAAAACGGCTAATTCTTCCTCCGTTTCAATTACCGTCGCTTCTCGGTAAGATGCCTTCAAGTTCGACCAGGTTTCTACTCCATCCTTCGCATGGCTTCGTAATTTGGCATATTCGCTTCTAAAGGCAGAAAGAAGTATCGTCTGCTGACCGGAGTGGCGCTGTAACTCTTGCAGTTGGGCCGCAAGCACGCGTTCGTGAATCTGGGTAAACGCTAGCTCTGACTGCAATGCCTGCAAAATACGGACTTCTTGCTCAACGTCTTCCCGGTGTTCCTTGGCTTCGTAATGGTAATATTCGCCCAGAGCAATGCCAGAGCTAGTGCCAAGCACTGCGACGCCCAAGGCGGCAATGTATCCAAAGCTGATTTTCTGGCCGATGCTCAGGTGACGCAGCCCAGACTGAAACCGATCCCTCAGCAAAGAAAACGAATACCTTGATCTGGAGTGGCTTTCGGATTTATCTGAGAGCATCATTCTGAATGGATGACGTTAATCACGGCTGGAGAATCCTTAAGTCTATATTCTCTCAAGCGGTAATTAATTATCTCTTCAGTCTATATTTCTGCACTCAGGAGGATTTAGCTTCAACGTGACGTGAACTCAATGGCCCTATAGTAGCCACGCGATGTGCGGCTGGGTGGTGCCCAGAAGGGTTCCGCGCGTGGCGCGGAACCCTTCTGGGACGTTTGTAGAATTTACGCTAAACATAATTGAGAAACTGCTCTGGAACGAGCCTTAGCTCACCAGAGCGAAAGCGTTCAATTTCAACCCAAAGTGCTGTTTTGGAGCGATCGCCCTCCTGAAATGTGAGGCTATCCAGTTGGTAAAATTTAGGGTCAGCGAAATCACAGCGAAACAGTTGCAGCAACTCGTGCCCCGGTTCGCCATTAAAGACAAACAGGTTTTCTAAGCAGCCCAGGTAGTGAATATTGGTCAGCTCCGCCTGAATTTCTTCTATAAATTCGCGCTGAAGAGCATCCAGGCTGGTTTCGCCGAAGTCTACCCCGCCGCCTAACGCTCGGTAGAAGGTTTGCTGAGTGGTGGGATCGTAGCCTTCTGAGATGAAGATGCGATCGCCATCTTGAATAATGCCTAGAGCCAGAACGCGAATTTGTCGGGGAAACGCCATTGAGTCGGGATATTGAGTCGGGACGATGAGTGAACATTACCTCAAGCTGATTCGGGGAATCTTCAGTCCTTCGAATAGCCTGAGCCTTAATTATTATCATTATCGGCAAAAACCGCTCGTTTGCTTGCTGGCACCTTCCAGTCTTCGTTCTCTCCACCGATAATTAACCGCTCAATCGACACGTAGTCCTTGCTAAGCTGCCTGAACGCATTGATGAGCAGATCCAGGGCGATCGCGTCGCTGGTGCCCAGGTCAAACCAGCAGCGTGCCCAGGTGCCTTCAAATTCCACATCGCTCATATTGTGCATGAGGGCGACCAGACTGCTATCGGCTTCTTCATAGTCATATTGCAGATAGCTGATATCCAGTCCGGTATCTTGCACTTGCAGATTTTCGGCGTTAAATGCTCCTAGCTTTCCCAGAAAAAACCAGGAATCGAAGACTTCCTCAATGTACTGCTGCTCCATCGGAGACGGGACAGAGCCAAACTCTAGCCAAATCCACAGGTCGAAAAAGTCACACTCACGAAACAAAACTTGCATGGTTCTGTACTCAATGTCGTACTTGCTCTATTGATTTCCCATGATACATGTCGCCGTTTGGGGGAATACGAAGAACGGGCTGGTTACAGCAATTCTCATTCTGAAACCAATTGTGGGTTGTGTACGTCCGTCGGACGCACACAACCCACAATCAGGGCAGTGTAAGCTCGCCGCAGGCGAGCTTACACTGCCCTGATTTGCATAATTAAGAATTGCTGGGCTGGTTATGCAGCGTATCTTCCGAAATTAGGGTTCGCCTGACCCCACGGCTTCAGCGATCGCCTTCATTCCATGTGCTTCCAGTTTTTGCACTAATCCCTGAAGAATACGACGCACCATCCACGGGCCTTCATACACCCAGCCTGTATAGACCTGAATCAAGCTGGCTCCTGCTGTAATCTTTTCCCAGGCATCATCGGCTGTAAAAATACCGCCGACGCCAATAATGGGGAGGCTTCCCCCCGTTTCCTGATAGATAAAGCGAATTACCTCTGTCGCTTGCTGACGCAGAGGTGCACCGCTGATGCCTCCGGCTTCCTCGGTAACGGGGTTGCCCGTCGCGGCAAGGACTTGAGTTTTGAGGCGATCGCGGCTAATAGTCGTGTTGGTTGCAATAATTCCGGCCAGTTGGTAGGTCCGCGCGAGAGCCAGCACATCGGCGATCGCATTCCATTCCAGATCCGGCGCAATTTTGACCAGAATCGGCTTATGGGCTTGATTTTCCTGCTGGAGGGATTGCAGAATTAACTCAAGCTGCTCTGAGGATTGGAGCGATCGCAATCCCGGTGTGTTGGGAGACGACACATTGACCACAAAGTAGTCGCCCAGGTCTTTCAAGAGCCGAAAGCTCTGCTGATAATCGGCTGCCGCTTCTTCTAACGGCGTGATTTTCGATTTACCCAGGTTGATCCCAATTGGAATGTGGATGGGCAATGGCGTAGAGCCAGTCTGGGAAGCGGTTGATAAGGAATGTTCTAATTGCTTCAGGCGATCGGCCAGTGCGGCTGATCCCCGATTGTTAAACCCCATACGATTGAGGACAGCCTGATCTGGCAGCAGGCGGAACAGCCGTGGTTTCGGGTTACCCGGCTGGGCATGAAAGGTAACGGTTCCCAATTCCGCAAAGCCAAACCCAAAGAGCGACCAAATGCCAGCGGCTAAGCCATCTTTATCAAACCCCGCCGCTAATCCAACTGGATTTTGAAACTCGATCCCCCATACGCGTTGCTCAAGTGCGGGATGATGATAGCTACAGGCTTGTTTGAGGCGATCGCAACACCATCGTCCCAGTGGACGGGTTTGGTTGTCTTCTAACCATTGCGACGTTTGCATCACCTGATGATGCAACCATTCAGGATCAGCATTCAAACCAGAAAATAACAGTGGCCGTATTAGAAGTTGATAGATGTCCAAGGGAATAAGGATTTTTCTCGGTGAAAGGGAAAGATTAAGTTGGGGCGGGAGTTAGAAGTCAGGAGTCAGGAGTCAGGAGCCAGGAGTCAGGAGGATTAGGAATCAAAAGCCAGGGAGAAAGAAGTAAGGCAAAAGGTAGTTTAGTCTGTAAGGGCGAACAGACGTTCGCCCTTAGTCAAATCTGAACCATTCTCAAATCAAATGGGTATAGCAATCGAAGGGTGAGTTAGGACGGGTGCAGGGGTTCCACCCCTGGCTGGGAGTGGAAGCCCCCAAAACCTCTTGTCCTACCTGTCTCAACGGTGGCTCTATGAGAAACATACTGACTTCTGATGAATTCTGGCTCCTGACTTCTGGCTCCTTCCTCTTGCCTATTCCCTCTGTCTTCTCAAATGTTAAGAATCGAGACAGAATGGAACGCAGTAGATCGGTATGAGACATTACACCAGGGGCATTCTAGATAATACTAGGTCTTATATCAGGCATTTAAATAAGTGGTAAGACATAATCCAAGGCCCAAAGGGTGTGCTGTGCTCCCAGGGGCACAGCACACCCTTTGAGCTTTGAATTGAATTGTGGTTACCGACTGCGCAGGCGTGAAATGAGGCTTAATTACATCCAGTTGGATGCACTCAAGCGGCGTATCTACCAAGTACAGTTAACTCAGCAACCGGGGTGAAACGGGAGCTACACGAAATGGGTTCGCAAAAAGAGCCATCCACGCACGAAAAACAACTGGTTGCCCTGGGGCGCACACTGCAAAGTTTGCGAGAGCTAGACGACGCGGATGCTTTGATTGAAGCAACGGTCAGCTACTTGCAGACGGAGTTTGACTATGCCCTAATTTGGATTGGCCTTTATGACTGGGTTGAGCATCGCATGACGGGCATGGGCGGTATTGCTCCGACCAGCGATAGCGCGATTTTGAAGCAGCGGTTTACCCTCAATCCCGGTGATTTGTTGGAACAGGTGGTGATCCAGCAGCGTCCGCTGGGCGTGCCCGATCTGCGAGAAGAATCCAGGGCGGGCGATTGGCGACGGGCGGCTCAAAAATTTAACATTCAAGGAACAATCATTTTTCCGGTTCGCCATAAGGATCGCTGTTTTGGCGTCACGCTGCTGGGATCGACGCTGTGGGGTATTTCTCCCCATTCTGAGGAAAAAGCGCGACTGTCAATGCTATTGGGCAGTTTGGCGGCAGCACTATACCAAATTGATGTGGATACGCAGCGGCAGCAGGCCAAGCGTCCGGCTGAGCCATTGCTGAATTTGCTCACGAAGCTACGCATGTTACCTTCGCTGCGGCAGCGGTTGGAGGCGATCGTGGATGAGACGCAGCGTTTTGTCAGGCCCGATCGCACCAATATTTACTGGTTTGAACCCCAACGACGCTATTTCTGGCAGCGGGTGGGTACCCATGTCACGCGGGGAGAGAGCGATCGCCGCATTTCAGGCATCACGGCTCAAGAAGTCAACAGTTTCTATCAAGCGCTAGCGGCAGATCAGCTGGTTTCGATTGGGGAAGCCCACAGCTCTCTAAAAGCCGATATTACAGGCCGACTGATGCAGCAATTAGGGGCGCGATCGCTGATGGCAGCCCCGATTCTCTACCAGCAAGAATTGCTGGGCTTTATTGCCGTTGAAGGAAACGACGCGCGGATCTGGTCTGAGGAAGAAAAGAATTACGTCCGGGGTGCGGCTCACCTGGTCTCGCTGACGGCTCCTCTAGAGCAGATGGAGGAAACCGTTCAGCAAGTCAAGCTAGACCAGGCCCTAACGGCGGAAGTATCCCACGCTATTTTTAGCGACGAAGACTGGAACGTTAGCCTCAAGAAAACCGCCGATCGCGTTTGTCAGCGACTTGGAGCCGAGCGCTTCTTGCTGCTGCTCTATGACTCAGATCAGGAAAAATTTGATATCTGTTTCCAGAGCCATCCCAACCATCGCCGTCCCGTCTCGCAATCGCTGGAAGGGCTGACGGGTGTGGACTGGCAAATGCTGGAGCGCAGTACGGAAGCCGTTGGGGTCGAAAATCTCGAAGAAGATTTGAAGCTGATGGCATGGCGAGAGGTGTTTCTGGAGATAGGAGTGCGATCGCTCCTGGTCTGTAGCACTACGATTGGTCATCCCCTAGAAGGCTTGCTGGTGATTGGACATGAGGCCAGCCGCACCTGGAGTCGAGCCGAGCGCGACCTGTTGCGGGTCGTAAGCCAGCAGGTTGGCCTGATTCTGCATCAGTGGCAGTTGCAGCGGCAGACCGAGCAGCAGCAAAAGGTGAACCAGACGATCGAATGGGGGCTGACCACCATGCAGCAAACCCATCAGCTCGAAAGCCTGGAACGAGCCGCCATGCAGCATATTTCTCAAGTGCTACAGGTGCCGCTCGCCACGCTGGTTACCTGGCAACCGGGTCGAAAGGTAGCCCGCATTTCGGCTCCTGTGATTTCCAGCAACAAATTTACGCTGGCGACTGATTTTGTCGTTCCGGTCTATACCGATGTTTTGATCCAGTGGGCGCTACAAACGGATAGCTTGCTATCCATTAGCGTGGATGACCTCAGTCTAGAAACGCGGCACTGGCTGAATGGCCCTGATATCGGTCAGATTTTGATCATGGCGTTACGCACGGCTCCAGAGCATGAGCCGACAGGAGTGGTGATTGTGGCCGATCGCATGGATCGCTATTGGCCAGAACGCCAACTGAATGCTCTGGGAACGCTGGTCAGCCAACTGGCCTGGTCACGCCGATACCTGATCCTGGCGGAAGCCTTGACGCAGCAGCGCGAAAATCTGGAGCGGCTCAACTGGTATAAGCAGCGCCGCATTGAGGAGATCTATCGCACGCTGGGTACGAGCGTGCGACGGCTTAACGAACTCAGCCATCAAAAAGATGCGCTGGCGAGTATGAGATATCACCAGATTATTCGGCAGTTGGGCAACTCTCTGGCGGCGATCGCCCCCATCCTGCGGCAGGAAAACTGGCAACTTCACCTGGAATATGAAACGATTCCCCTGGTGAGCCTGCTGAAGCGAGCGATGGAGCGGGTTGAAAGCCTGATTAAACAGCGGCAGCTCTGGTCGCAGGTGCATAACGAAACCAATCTCAGCATTGGCGGCGATATTAGCAAGATTGAGTTTGTTCTCTACGAATTGCTCACGGCTGCCTGCCATCGATCGCCAATGGGAGGTCGATTGGACGTGTGGTGTCGTCCGATGGATATCCGCTGGTTGGAACTGTCGATTACCGATAACGGCGTCATCGAACCCCGGCTACTGGAAGAACTGCACACTGGGCGGACGCAGGATGCGCTGGCCCCTTCAACGCTGGACACCCCACCCGGTTTACACCTGGCGATTTGTCAATCGTTGATGCAGCAGTTGGGTGGTGAGTTTAACCTGTACCGACTGGAAGATGGCCGGATTCTCAGCCGCTTAATTCTGCCCGTCGCCACCACAGCTCCCCCCACCAATACCCCAAAAACCCGAATTCAGATGGATTAATTAAGTACATATAGCCATTCCAACCGAAATTTAAATGGGATGTAAGGGTGGAATCCCTGGCTGGAGGCTTCGCCCCCAGCCCCTTTGGTTTTCGTTGTCCTAACCAACAATGTCGTTATGAAACTGGTATTTCCTGACTATATTGAGCTGCGGGAATCGGATATTCGTAGAGTCGAATCTCTGATGGAGGTGGATGTTTACCACGATATTCCGCCATCTGAGGCCGATCTGATTCAGCGGATTAAGGAAGCCGAGTTTGTGGTGCCCAGCGTTTCAGACATTACAGCGACCGTTATCCAGCAGTCCCCTCATCTGAAGTACATCATCGTTCCAGGCATTGGCTATGACCAAATTGACGTGACGGCGGCGACGAATGCTGGAATTCAGGTGATTAACTGCCCCACTCATAACCTGCCAGCCGTAGCGGAGTATACGATGGGCCTGATCTTCGCGATTACCCGCAAGCTGTTTGAAGCTCGTATGAGTTTACAAAACGGGGCATGGCAACCCTGGCTGTTTCAGGGAACGGAGGTGCAGGGAAAAACGTTGGGCTTAATTGGGTATGGGGGGACAGGTCGAGCAGTCGAGAAACTGGCGATCGCCCTCGGCATGACGGTCATCCACGCCAGATCCAAAACGCCACCCGATCAGCTTGATCAGCTAATATCTACTGCCGATATCATCAGCCTGCATCTGCCGCTCACGCCTCAATCGAAATATTTGATGGATGAACGGCGGATTGGTTTGATGAAGCCAACGGCTTATTTAATTAATACGGCACGGGGGGCGATCGTTGATCCGCATGCGCTGTTGGCAGCGCTGAAAGAAAACCGAATTGCCGGAGCCGCATTGGATGTGTTTGAAAATGAGCCAATCGGCAGTGAACCAGATGCTGCCATTCTGGAATTAGCCCGTCTTGAAAATGCGATCGCCACGCCTCACATTGCCTACAACACCCTCGAAACCATGATCCGTCTGGGAGACGAACTGATGAACAACATTCAAGCGTGTTTACAGGGGCATCCCATTAATGTCGTAAACTCTTGAAACCCCGCACGGCGCGAGGTTAAAACGGCGATATTGAACTTAAATTAACGTGAATTCGATAGCCCGATTTTGCGTGCGCGTCGCGCACGCAAAATCGGGCTTTTGGGAGAGTTGCGCGTCGCGCAACTCTCCCAAAAGCCCGTTCGTCGAATTCACGTTAAATTAGGACGAGGTGCAGGGATTTTACCCCTGGCTGGGGGCAAAGCCCCCATACCCTTTGGTTTTTAATGGCCTAACGGATGTGGCGATCGCCTTACGTGTTTTTAAGTCCCAAACTAGTCGTTTGTTGCTGCACCTTATGCAAGTAGCTGATTAAGCGATATTCCAGAATCGTTTGTTCGCCCGACGGACGCAGACAATAATCTTCTAATGTGGCGTATAGCAACACATCACGCAGCAATGGGTTAACGGTGCATAGCTCAATCCACGCGTTTTGGTAGCCAATGTGAGTATCACGCTGAATGAACTTGCGCACCATCGATTCCAGTACCTTCATCAACCAGGGGAGGCGATCGCTCAATTCAACTGTTTTATCGCCCACCTTAATCTGAGCGGGTACGGCACGGCAGAGCCGCTGAATCAGGCATTGTTTCGCATCCGCTGCATTCAGACCCAGGTAATTCTGCAAAATGCGATCGCGATTGCGAATGGTTTGTTCGGCCAGCCTCAGTTGAGCGGGTGAAAAATAACGGAATCGTTCAGGTTCCCGTCCGATCAGCCAATGTAAAATCGCTTCTCGATCGCTGGATAAAAATTCGGAATGGTTGGCGACAAAGTGCGATCGCCACTCGTTTGCCAACATTTGCAGCGACTCTGGCAGCAGACGAACGTCTAGAGGCGGCAGGGTTCCGGGCAAAATTCCGGTCAGGCTTTGTTCCAGTTCTCGCAGTTGAGGATTTGGCTGAGGTTCGCTGTCGGCAGCCGCAACGATGCCCTGCACATCTCGAATTGGATAGCCATACATCGCGGTAAGTTGTCCTGTGTGTACCAGCCACCGGAGAACGTCAAAGCTTTCCTGGCTTCCTTCCAGACTTAACTTCATGCTGCCAATGCCAATCGTTTGAAGCATGAGATATTCATCGTCTAGCAATTGGCGCAAATAATCCACAATGCCTTCAGGTTGGAGAGACTGACCCGCCACCGAGTGAGCACCGAGAAGCAGGCTCCACGACATTAAGTTAATAGAGAGTGTCAGTCGATTGCGTGGATTGATATGCAGCACGGGCGTTTCTTGCGCTAGCCCGTACCGCAGCCGCATAGCTGCACAACCCGACTTATAAGCGGACTCCGTCGAGAAGCTGGCTGCTAAAGCCCGATAAAAGTTAACCAGAAACGTGATAGCGCGGTCATTCTGGATCGCCGGATCAATGCGAATGACGACAGGCACTTTTTGGGCGATCGCCCTGGCCTGGACATCTGACGAGCAGCCGTGCAGCACCACACACTGACTTTGCACTCGGCTCACCACTTGATCAAAGAGCTGGGTCAGCAAATCCGGCAGCTCAGGCTGAATCTGCACGGGTTGATGCTCAAACTGAAGCTCTTCAGCCTGCGCGCCACTGCCGCAAAACTGAAGAATAAAGGGTTTACTGTCCAAAATAGCCCGACCGACGTCACTCAGACAGGCTGACTCACAGAACTGCCAGTCATATCGACCGGATGCATCTGTTGATGTTAATTCTTGCTGAATTTTGTTGAGATCTGATCTCAACAGCAACCGCACCCTGTTGTTTGAATTAGCTGGTAAACACAGAATTTTAATAGGGCGATCGCTACTCATTTTGTATGAGTGAAACAAACAAAAGTGCTAACAATATAGCCTTACTTTAACTTTAAGCCAAAGCTGAAAGTCGGCAAAACAAGCTGGTGATGCCTCTTCTAAATTTTTACCAGGTTTCAAATCCAGATTTTCTCTCAAGAGGGAATCTTTTTTATATCTTCAAGAAAGTAAGTTAATGTAAGTTTGCGGTTTATCGCATATGGATTCAATTGGCGATTGCACTCATGACCACATAAGTCTCAATACTAAATCTCAACCGCCTGTTGCAATCCTTCAGCCCTGGAACTCATCGGTTCCTAATTGGCCCCTGATTGGTCTCTAGTCAGCTCTGCATGAGAATCGTTGTCTCGTTGTAAGACGAGGTGATTTGCGTAGCATGACGCACTGTGCTCAAGATGCCGACTTGAATAGCGTAGATAATTCCCAAAGCTTCCAACAAAGATTAAAAATTAAACAAAACTTAGAGTTTGCTCAGAAAACGAATCCGGTTTCCTTACTTCTTAAACTACAACCCTGTGATTCGCAGTATATCTGTATCCCAGGTCGATTTAAGTCTGCCTTTGGGATGTTTTTTGACGTGGTTCATCGTTACCGAATACAACCGCAGCCTATGAATATCAGTGCTAGGATTGCGACAGAAGAAAAAATGAGAACACGAAAGGGACCAGCACTACATGGTTGAAGAAATAGAAAAGTCAATATCCTTTGATGGACGGGATATTCGACTAAAAATTGGCCTGCTTGCACCGCAAGCGGGCGGTGCCGTATTGGTTGAATCAGAAAATACGGCAGTGATTGTGACAGCTACTCGTGCGGCAGCCAGAGAAGGAATCGATTTCCTGCCGCTTTTAGTGGATTATGAAGAGCGTCTGTATGCGGCGGGCCGCATTCCAGGAGGGTTTCTGCGTCGGGAAGGACGTCCACCCGAAAAGGCAACCCTGATCAGCCGTCTGATCGATCGCCCCATGCGTCCACTCTTTCCAAACTGGCTGCGGGACGATATTCAAATTGTTGCGACTACCCTTTCGATGGATGAACGGGTTCCTCCCGATGTTTTGGCGGTAACAGGTGCATCGATCGCCACTCTGCTGGCAAAAATTCCTTTTAACGGGCCAATGGCTGCCGTGCGCGTCGGCTTGATTGGCGATGACTTTATCATTAATCCCACCTACACCGAGATTGAGGCTGGAGATTTAGACCTGGTGGTAGCCGGATCGCCAGACGGGGTGATCATGGTTGAGGCCGGAGCGAATGAGCTGCCCGAACAAGACATCATTGACGCGATCGACTTTGGGTATGAGGTGGTGCGTGACCTGATCGAGGCACAACGCAGCCTGATGGCCGAGTTGGGGATTGAGATTGTCAAAGAACCAGAACCCGTTGTGGATTCCACGCTGGAAGACTTTATCAGCAGTCGCGCTAAAGATTCTATCAAGCACATCCTGAGCCAGTTTGAACGCACTAAAACCGAGCGGGATAGTGCTCTGGATGAGCTGAAAGATAGTATTGCTACCGCGCTTGCTGAATTACCCGAAGAAGATCCCATTCGGGTTGCGTCTGAGGCCGACGGAAAAGCTTTATCTACCTCCTTTAAGAGTCTGACCAAAAAGCTCATGCGTCGTCAGATTATTGAAGACGGGGTGCGCGTCGATGGTCGCAAACTTGATGAGGTTCGTAAAATTACCTGCCGCACCGGAATTTTGCCGCCTCGCGTTCACGGCAGTGCCCTGTTCCAGCGTGAGCTGACGCAGGTGATGTCGGTCGTTACTCTGGGAACGCCCGGTGATGCGCAGGAACTGGATGATTTGCATCCCGATGAGCAGAAGCGCTATCTGCATCACTACAACTTCCCGCCCTACTCGGTGGGTGAAACACGCCCGATGCGATCGCCGGGTCGTCGCGAAGTCGGTCACGGGGCATTAGCAGAACGGGCGATCGTTCCCGTATTGCCACCTAAGGAATCGTTCCCTTACGTGATTCGAGTCGTGTCGGAAGTGCTGTCGTCTAACGGTTCGACCTCGATGGGTTCGGTCTGTGGTTCGACGCTGGCGCTGATGGATGCCGGGGTTCCCATTACCAAGCCCGTTAGCGGTGCGGCGATGGGACTGATCAAAGAAGGCGATGAAGTCCGTATCCTGACGGACATTCAGGGTATTGAAGACTTCCTGGGCGACATGGACTTCAAGGTGGCAGGTACCGCTGAAGGCATCACGGCCCTCCAGATGGACATGAAGATTAGCGGGTTGCCCGTTTCGGTGGTCGCGGATGCGATCAACCAGGCTCTTCCGGCACGGGTGCATATTCTCGGAAAAATGCTGGAGGCGATCGACAAGCCGCGCACGGAGCTGTCTCCCTATGCGCCACGCCTGTTGACCATCAAGATTGACCCCGATCTGATCGGTTTGATCATTGGCCCCGGTGGTAAAACCATCAAAGGCATCACCGAGCAAACCGGAGCCAAGATTGATATTGAGGATGACGGCACCGTGACCATCTCGGCGGTGGATGGCGAAAAAGCGAAACAGGCTCGCGGCATCATTGAAGGCATGACTCGCAAGCTTAGTGCTGGCGACGTGTATGTCGGTAAAGTCACTCGCATCATTCCGATTGGCGCGTTTGTTGAATTTTTGCCGGGTAAGGAAGGCATGATTCACATCTCGCAACTGGCGGACTACCGGGTTGGCAAAGTCGAAGATGAAGTGGCCATTGGCGACGAAGTTATCGTCAAAGTTCGTGAAATCGACAGCCGGGGTCGTATCAACCTGACTCGTCTGGGTATTCACCCCGATGAAGCAGCAGCGGCTCGTGAAGCGGCGACTAAGTAGTACGATTCCGTTAACCGTTCAGGAAATGCCTCTGGCGTTTCCTGAACGAATCCCAACCCCGATCGCAAGTTATATTGCAATTGAAGGGTTAGTGAAGACGGGGCACAGGGGCTGAAGGCGAAGCCTACCCCCCTGTCCTAAAAATCTCGACGGTTACTATACAATAAATTCAGCATGGCAGACCGATCTGCACCGCCCCCGGAAATTTAGGCTTCAAGGAAAAAGCCTCTCGAATTTTCCAAAGGCGGTGGTTTTGGTGTAATGAATTAACCGCCACTCGCAACGTCATTCTCAAACTGCATGGCAATCCTACACGGTAGTTGGCTCCACCAGCCTCAACCCCCCTCAGGTATCCCTGTAAATTCCAGCAATGATGGAACTGTTGGCTTTCAGGGCAGCCGTTTTTTCATTTGGGGTGAAACCTGGCGCAGAATTGATCCGACAGAATTTACGCACTCGGCAGAGCCGCAACCTCACCCGTTTGCCATGACGGTGGCCGAGCTAACGGGCTTTTTGCGATCGCTCCATCACTCTCATCAGCTTACCTGGGCAATTCCCGATGTGCCGCTAGATGCTCCAGCGGTTGAAGAGTCAGCCTCCAGTGGTCGTCGGGGGCGTCGTCGCTCCACCCAAACGCTAGAAGCAGAAGCCGCTCCAACGGCGATCGCTACTCCCAGCCGCTGGCAAACCGTCGCCTTTGCTCTCCCGACCTATCAGATAGAAGCAGAATCGGGGGCGATCGCTACTGTTCCCCAACATTCTGCGGCGATCGCTGAGCACTCCAGTCCACCGAACAATGACAGTGGAACAGTTTCGCCTCCCGCCCTGCACTATTGGCTGGTATCCGGCATTTATCTGACGCCGATGGAGGTCATCCCCTTTCTCAACTCGCTGCCGCTCAGTTCAGTCGGTGAAGAAGAATCATTTCTGGGGGGCGACCTGCGGTTTTGGTCGCATAGTGCGCGCTGGAGTCTCGATTTGCTGGCTCGCTCCAAATTCTTGCCCAAGCTGGAGCCGCAAACGGATGAATCCACCACCGCTCACTGGCAATCCCTCCTGGACAGCGGACTGGATCAAGAGCGGCTGCGCCAATTCATTCACCAAATGCCCACGGCCTGCCGCACCTATGGATTGAGCCAATCAACAGGCGATCGCCCATCAGGCTTTAGCCTGGATGCCCATGCTTTTCCGCCAGCGTCTGCCCTGCTGCTAGATTTCCTCAGCAGCACTATCGATAGCCAGGTGCGGGCTGTTTCTGTGACTCAGGAGTTACCCCCTAATCTGCCGCTGCCCAAAGATCTGCCGTTGCGAGAATGGCTACGGGCACTGGAGCGCGATCCGGCGATCGCCACGGAACCCCAAAAAGCAGAACGGTTGCGATCGCTGATGGTGCAGTGGCTTGCGCCGATTCAGCATCAACTGGCGCATAATCTTGCCTCATTTCGCACCTGTTTTTACCTGCAAACGCCATCCTACGGGCAAAGCGATTGGGTGCTGGAATATTTTTTGCAGTCTGCCCATGATCCTGGTTTTCTGGTTAGTGCCAAAACCATTTGGCAAAATCCGGTAGAACGCTTGGTGTATCTGGGACGCACTATCGATCGCCCACAAGAGACGCTGCTGGCGGGATTGGGGTTGGCGTCTCGGCTGTATCCTGTGATTGAACCCAGCCTCCAGGTGTCTCAGCCGCAGGCGTGTCGCCTCAATCCAATGCAGGTCTACGATTTTCTCAAGAATGTGGCATGGCGCTTGCAAGACAGTGGATTTGGCGTAGTGCTGCCGCCCAGTCTGGCCAATCAGCAGGGATGGGCTAATCGATTGGGCTTGAGCGTCAAGGCGGCAACGCCCTCCAAGGCCAAGCAGCGTTTGGGGCTGCAAAGCCTGCTGAACTTTAAGTGGGAATTAACCATTGGAGGGCAGCGGCTATCCAAGGAAGAATTTGATCGACTGGTGGCCCAAAATACGCCATTGGTCGAGGTGAATGGCGAATGGGTGGAGCTGCGTCCTCAGGATATCCGGGCGGCCCAAACCTTTTTTGCCACTCGCAAAGATCAGATGGCGCTATCGCTGGAAGATGCGCTGCGGATGAGTACGGGCGATACCCAAACGATTGAAAAGCTGCCCGTTGTGAATTTTGAAGCGTCCGGCGCGCTTCAGGAACTGATCACAACCTTGACGACAGGTAATCAGAGCGTTGAGCCGATTCCCATTCCGGAAACGTTTCAGGGCGAGTTGCGGCCTTATCAGGTGCGGGGCGCGTCCTGGCTGGCGTTTCTGGAACGCTGGGGACTGGGAGCCTGTCTGGCGGATGATATGGGTCTGGGTAAAACCATTCAGCTGATCGCCCTGATGCTGTACCTTCAGGAGCAGGGCACGCTGGAGAAGCCGACGCTGCTGGTCTGTCCGACTTCAGTGCTGGGCAACTGGGAGCGAGAAGTAAAGCGATTTGGCCCCAGCCTCAAGGTTCTGGTGCATCACGGTGACAAACGGGCGCAGGGCAAGGCGTTTGCCACAACTGTTCGAGAAAAAGACCTGATTATTACCAGCTATGCCCTGGCCTACCGAGATGCGAAGGACTTGCAAAGTGTCTCCTGGCAAGGAGTTGTGCTGGACGAAGCGCAGAATATTAAGAACTCCGAATCGAAACAAGCACAGGCGGTGCGCCAGCTAGATGCGCAGTTTCGCATTGCCCTGACTGGAACACCAGTGGAAAACCGACTGGCGGAACTCTGGTCGATTCTAGATTTTCTCAATCCCGGCTATTTAGGCCCCCGCAATTTCTTTCAGCGGCGGTTTGCGGTACCGATTGAGCGCTATGGCGATACGGCTTCCCTACAAACCTTGCGATCGCTCGTTCAGCCCTTCATTTTGCGCCGGGTAAAAACCGATCGTTCAATCATCCAGGATTTGCCAGAAAAGCAAGAAATGACGGTGTTCTGTGGCCTTACGGCGGAGCAAGCAGCGCTGTATCAAAGTCTGGTTGATCAATCCCTGGTGGATATCGAATCGGCGGAAGGGATTCAGCGGCATGGCAAAATTCTGGCCCTGCTGGTAAAACTGAAGCAAGTTTGCGACCATCCAGACTTACTGAAGACGGCAGGAGTGGATGAGCCAGATGGGGAGACGGCAGAGGGCAAAGGGCAGAAGGCCGAAGGGAAAAAGCGGAAGGCAGATAAGGATGCGCTGTTAGTGCCCGACCCGGAACTATTTCAAACTCGATCTGGGAAGCTGCAACGGCTTTCTGAAATGCTGGAGGAAGTGCTATCTGAGGGCGATCGCACCCTCATCTTTACCCAGTTTGCCGAGTGGGGCAAATCGCTCAAGGCTTATCTGGAGCGGCACTTCAACCGGGAAATTCTGTTTCTGTATGGCGGCACCTCTAAGAAACAGCGCGAGGAAATGGTCGATCGCTTTCAGAATGACCCCCAGGGGCCACGCGTTTTTATCCTATCTTTGAAAGCGGGTGGAGTCGGATTAAACCTGACGCGAGCCAACCATGTCTTTCACTTCGATCGCTGGTGGAATCCCGCCGTTGAAAATCAGGCCACCGATCGCGTATTTCGAATCGGCCAAACCCGCAACGTACAGGTGCATAAATTTGTGTGCAATGGCACGTTAGAAGAGCGCATTCATGACCTGATTGAGAGTAAAAAAGCCCTCTCTGAGCAGGTCGTCGGGACGGGAGAAAACTGGTTGACTGAACTCGATACCGAACAATTGAGAAACCTGCTGTTGCTCGATCGCGCCGCCGTGATTGACGATAGCAGCAGTGGTGATTAGCAGTGGTGATTAAACAAACGCTACGTAAAATAACATTATGGTTGACGTTCAACCCAATCGGGAATGGTGGGCACAGCGATGGATCGATGTACTGGAATCGTTTGGCTGGATTCGTCGCTTGGCGCGCGCGCGCAACTATGCGCGCGAAGGCAATGTCTTAAAAATTGAGTTCAAGGGGTCTAAAGTATCAGCACGAGTGCAGGGTACCGCTCCTGACCCCTACAAGGTTTCCCTGTCCCTCGATCCGTTCACAGACGAACAGTGGCAGTATGTGATCGAATCCCTGTCGGAACGGGCAATTTTCTCCGCCAAGCTGCTGGCCGGGGAAATGCCACAAAACATTGAGGAAGTCTTTACCGCGAATGGCCTAAGTCTATTTCCATTCACGAAATTCGATATTCACAGCAAATGTTCGTGTCCCGACCCAGCTAACCCCTGCAAACATATCGGTGCTGTGTATTACCTGCTGGGCGATCGCTTCAGTGAAGATCCTTTCGTCCTGTTTCAGCTCCGGGGACGCACTAAGGAAGAAATCATTACTGCACTCCGTCAACTCCGCAGCAATGCTGCCGATACGGAAGAATCCGCAGCCGACGTTCCCCAACCGCCATCCGTTCACCCTGCATCGTCTATCGATCTGAAAGACTTTTGGCAGTACGATGCCCAACTTGAACCGTCGCTGGTGGTGATCGCACCACCCCCCAGCAGTGAAACGGTTTTAGATGTGCTCGGCCCGATTCCCATTAAGTCCGAGGCTCCTGGTAATGCGGCGATCGCTACCCAAGCGCTGATGGAATATCTCAAATCCGTCTATGCTCAGGTCAGTCAGCAGGCTGCCCTTACCGCTATGAATCCTGGCAACCGAGAGTAATCTAAACGTGAATTAGATTGCGCCGCGTCGCGGTGCGCATTTTCGCACGTTCGTCGAATTCACGGTATTACAAATCATTGACCAAACTCAAGCCTGGCTCGTTCGACCAGTTCTTCTGTGACGACGTCCAGTTCAGCCTCGCGGGCTAAATGTTCAATCCGTTGTCGAGCTTGAGCACGCACAAAAAAGGGAATATTTCGCAGTTTTGTTTCTGCTTCAGGTGTCCACCGAAGGGAGTCCGTTAAATTAAAATCGCTCATCGTCGTTAGCCTCAACTCGGCCTTTGTTGTACTGTATACCAAATTAAGCGGTATAGCGCGACATGCTTAGAACCGATTATCGTAACACCGTCGTTTCAGCGGTTGACCTATAGCAATCGAAGAGTTAGTTCTGAACTTCAGACTGATAATCTCTACCGCGCCGCGAAACGCCCTCGCGGAAAACGTTTCGCGGCGCGGAGTTTTTTGCGCGTCACCAGCTAAACTCCAGTTAGCTAGGACGTGCCTAATTGTCTCAACGGTTTCTATAGCAATTAAAAAAAGCTCCTGCATCTTGCAGGAGCTTTTTATGGATTCAATGCCTGACTAAAAATTAGTCGAGATCAGGCATTGCCAATACGGGTTCGCTCTCACGATCGATACCCTTCTCAAAGCCAGCAGCAGCAGCCCGAGCACGACCCGCGTGCCACAGGTGGCCAACCAGGAAGAAGAAGCCGAGTACGAAGTGAGATGTTGCCAACCATGCACGAGGAGATACAAAGTTTACGGAGTTAATTTCCGTAGCCACACCACCCACTGAGTTCAAAGAACCGAGAGGAGCATGGGTCATGTACTCAGCAGCACGGCGCGCTTGCCAAGGCTGAATGTCGTTCTTGATCTTGTCTAGATCCAGACCGTTGGGTCCACGCAGAGGCTCCAACCAGGGACCTTGGAAATCCCAGAAGCGCATGGTTTCACCACCAAAGATGATTTCCCCTGTGGGAGAGCGCATCAGGTATTTACCCAGACCCGTAGGCCCTTGAGCAGAACCGACGTTAGCACCTAAGCGCTGGTCACGGATCAAGAAGGTCAGAGCTTGAGCTTGAGACGCTTCAGGACCAGTAGGCCCGAAAAATTCGCTGGGATAAGCGGTGTTGTTGTACCACACCATCACGGATGCGATGAAGCCCATGAGAGACAGCGCACCAAGGCTGTAGGACAGATACGCTTCACCAGACCAGATGAAGGCGCGACGTGCCCAACCAAAAGGCTTGGTCAGGATGTGCCAGATACCACCAGCGATACAGATGAAGCCAACCCAAATGTGACCACCGATGATGTCTTCCATGTTGTTGACGCTGACAATCCAGCCTTCGCCACCAAAAGGAGACTTTGTCAAATAGCCAAAGATGATAGCCGGGTTCAGTGTGGGGTTCGTGATCACCCGCACGTCACCACCACCGGGTGCCCAGGTGTCATACACGCCGCCAAAGAACATCGCTTTGAGCACCAGCAGGAACGCACCCAGACCCAGAAGGATCAGGTGAATACCAATGATGGTGGTCATCTTATTCTTGTCCTTCCAGTCGTAACCGAAGAAGGCAGAATATTCTTCTAGCGTTTCAGGTCCACGAACAGCGTGATAGATACCGCCAAGACCTAAAACAGCAGAGGAAATCAGGTGAAGCACACCCACTACAAAGTAGGGGAAGGTGTCAATGACTTCACCGCCAGGACCTACACCCCAACCAAGGGTTGCCAGGTGAGGCAGAAGAATGAGGCCCTGCTCATACATGGGCTTCTCTGGAATGAAGTGGGCAACCTCAAACAAGGTCATTGCACCAGCCCAGAATACAATCAGACCAGCGTGTGCAACGTGAGCACCCAGAAGTTTTCCAGATAGGTTGATTAAGCGGGCATTACCGGCCCACCAGGCAAAACCTGAGGATTCTTGGTCGCGATTCCCAGCGACAACATTACTAGAGAGCGTTACCACGTGGCAGTACCTCTTCAGGGAATATAAAGTTTTCGTGAGGCTGATCTTGAGGAGCCATCCACGCCCGGATGCCCTCGTTCAGCAGAATGTTCTTGGTGTAGAACGTCTCAAATTCGGGGTCTTCTGCTGCTCGCAGTTCCTGCGACACGAAGTCATATGCCCGCAGGTTTAACGCCAAACCCGCAATGCCGACGCTCGCCATCCACAAGCCCGTCACAGGCACAAACAGCATGAAGAAGTGCAACCACCGCTTGTTCGAGAAGGCAATCCCGAAAATCTGTGACCAGAAG
>DATNPS010000403.1:0-6520 GCA_036703095.1 Crinalium sp.
AGATTATATCGACCCTATGTTTCACCGTTATGTCACCGGACGGGCCTGTCGCAATCTCGATCCGATCCTGACATCTGAAGCTTATGTACAGCAGTGTTTTACTCAACACAGTCAGGATATGGACTACGCGCTAGTCGAAGGCGTGATGGGTTTGTTTGATGGTGCATCTGGCAGCGAAGACGTAGCCAGCACCGCCCACATTGCCCGCCTGCTCAATTTGCCCGTCCTGCTTGTGTTGGACTGTAGCCGCCTGTCTCGTTCCGTTGCCGCGATCGCCCACGGCTATAAAACCTTTGATCCCCGGCTCAATATTGCAGGAGTGGTACTGAATCGAGTCGGCAGCGATCGCCATTTGGACCTCCTCAAATCCGCCTTAGAACCCCTTCACCTACCTATCCTGGGTGTCCTTCGCCGTCAAGATGACATCACCATTCCCGATCGCCATCTCGGGCTTGTTCCCACCGCCGAACTCCCCACGCTCAATTCCTTGATTGATCGTCTTGCCACCCTAGCCGATCACGCCTTCAACTGGCCCCTTCTGCTTCCCCTTCTCAAGACAGAGAGCAGAGGGCAGAGGACAGAAGGGCAAGAAGGAGAAGGGAGACAAGGAAGGTGGGGAGGATGGGGAATGTGGGGAGGAACCTGCTTCCCTATCTCCCCCACCTCCCCTAACACCCCCATCACCCCTACCACCCACCCACCCTTAAAAATCGCCGTTGCTCGCGATCGCGCCTTCAGTTTCTACTACCCCGATAATTTAGATATCCTTGAGAGCCTGGGAGCCGAACTGGTGTTTTGGAGTCCCCTGTCGGATACCAAACTGCCAGAACAGTTACATGGCCTGTACCTGGGCGGTGGGTTTCCAGAAGTATTTGCGGCGGAGTTGGCCGATAATGCTGCGGCTCGGGCCGCTGTCCGTCAGGTTATCAGTGGCGGTATGCCGACCTACGCTGAGTGCGGTGGATTGATGTATTTGTCTCAGCAGATTATTGACTTTGAAGGGCAATCCTGGCCGATGGTGGGTGTCTTACCGACGACCGCTAAGATGGGTGGGCGCTTAACGTTGGGCTATCGACAGGCGATCGCCCTTCAGGAAACTCCCCTCGTGGATGAGGGGACAACCGTTTGGGGACACGAGTTTCACCGATCGAGCTTGAGCGATCCTCCTGAGCATCCGCTCTATCAGGTGAGGGGATACGATCCCCAAGGTTTTACCCAAGGGGAGGGCTGGAAATGGCAACAAGTTCACGCATCTTACGTCCATCTTCATTGGGGCACAACTCTAGATATCCCGACACGCTTTGTAAAGCATTGCCGCGAATTTGCCCACCAATTGTCTAAATTTGTTTAAATCACCCATTTAGGGGATTCAGGTGGGCGAAGTAAGGATTTCTAGGGAAGCCTAACGTTGACAATAGACTTCTTGTTGCAGGACTAACGTCTTTGCCGACAATGCTCTCTGACACCAATCCAATGTAAAACTGCAACTTTATTAGAGGGGGTGTGGGTCACCTCCGCGAAGGGGGCAAAGTCCCCTTCCCCTTCTTTCAAATCGGTGCAGCTTCAAACAGAAACGGTATAGCAATTGAAGGGTTAATTAGGACGGGGTGCAGGGGTGAAACCCCTGGCTGGGGCAAAGCCCACACTCCCCTTGCTCTAACTGTCTCAACGGTTGGCTAGATGAGCACTTGTCAGAAATTGAACCAGCCTAATTTGAAAATCTGGGGTTTCCCGACGAGAAACCTCAAGTTCTCAAATTAGCCGGATATAAACAAGGAGCCTATGTCAACAGGAGTGAGGAGGAACAGTGATGACAACAAAATTGATTCAAGCTGCTGTAATTACAGTCTGCCTCTACCTGCTGATGGTGATTAGTTCGCAGCAAGCTCGTCCACTTCCAGAAGCGCTATCGAGTTGGCATTCTGCTCATCAGGCGTCTGGCGATCGCTGGTGGACAACGGAGACTGCGGAACACTGGCAAGACAATGGCCCATGAAGGCAAGAGCGCTATTTCAGCCATGTGGCGCATGGCTAAAATAGCGCAAAAGCGTTGGATTAGAGCGGGGTTCAGGGGTTCCACCCCTGTCTGGGGGCGAAGCCCCCATATCCCTTTGGTTTTTTGATGTTCTAACGGAACTGTGAATTCGACAAAAGGGCTTTTGGGAGAGGGCGCGTCGCGCCACTCTCCCAAAAGCCCGATTTTGCGTTAACGATCATGATGACAATTATGGGTTTAAGGACGCACAACCACAGGCGTTCCTACGTGAACCTGCGCATAAAGCTTTTGAATATCGGCTTCGTGCATCCGCAGACAGCCGTGAGAAATGGCCTGCCCCACCGTTGCAGGTTGGTCAGTTCCATGAAACCCAATTTCATAGTGTTGGGTCGTCGCAAAGCCAATCCAGCGCGATCCGAGCGGATTCCCTGGCCCAGCCGGAATCGTTTGTTTGGTAATGGGATGCTGCCAAACGGGATTGGCTTCCATGTGATTAATTTGAAACGTGCCCGTTGGTGTTTCCCAGCCCGGTTTGCCGATGCTAACGGGATAAGACGCGTCCACTGTGTTGCGCTGGTAGAGATAAACCGTGCGATCGCTCAAATCAACCACCAGACGGATCGGACTGATTGCTTGCGCCACCGACATTGATGAGAGTGCAGGAACGTCGGGCTTGGCTTGGGGTAAAGGAGACGCGGCCTGACGCTGGCGTAATGTCGCCAGGCTTGGAGTCGGTGACGGTGAGGCAGGGGCTTCTGCGGCGATCGCCGTGACAGAAGACGTGGCCTGACTCACCAGTTGTGCTGGCTGTACGTCTTCCTGCTCGACTGGGCCGACCACAGCCGTTACAGGTTGAGAGATGGGTGGATTGGACGAACGAGAAGAATTTGACTGCACATGCGTCATCAGCAACAGCGCCGCTGCTGCAAAGTTCATCAGCATAAAACTCCGCGAGAGGAGTTCATTCCGTCCCATAGCTCAATTGCGTGGTTTGCCTTTTTATTCTAACGGCTGAACCATTGCCCTCAACCCACTATTGCTCAATTGGCGGGCCGCTTCATCCGCATTATCCCGATCGCTATACGCCCCTGCCTGCATCATGACGCGACCATTGGCATAGGTGCGAAAGGCTCCTGGGACGAGCGATCGCACAAAATCCTGAACACCTTCGTCATCAGCCTCAACCACAACTCGATAGCGCAGCACTAACGCACTGGACGGGTCAGCCATCGCGAACGATGTGCCATTGGGGGACTGAAGGGAATTGCGAGACACCAGCACTCGTGGCATATCGCCAATATTGCCGACCGGAATATCAGCACCCGGAACAGGTAAAAGATTGGCTTGAGGCACGGGTCTGGACGGCTGGGGAGCAGTGGTCAGACTGCGAGTGGTTGGAGCGGGCGGCGTGACGCGGCTGGCAGCAGGGAGCGGTACCCGAATGGGAACGGCTGATGCCCGTGGCGCGTTTGCGCTTGATAGAGCAGGGGCAGATTGGCGAACCTGCCGTACCGTAATTTGCGGCATTGGGGTAGACTCAGGAGCTGCTGCAGATGTCGGGCCTTGCACCGGAATTTCAATCGCATTGTCGTTGCGCGACAAGGTGGTCGAATTCCTGGAGATCTGGCCCGGTGGTGCAATCACGGGAATCGGAATACCCGTCTGCTGATCTGCCTGAGAACGAGTAGGGAGTGAATTGAGCTGGGGGCGGGTGGCGATCGCCGTAGGTGAAGCACTGCGTCCATTAGACGTTAAGGGTGTTGGAGCAGAAGCCTGTCCGGCGGCGGTGGTGTTGGGATGTGGAAATGACGTCGCTGAGATGGGGCTGGCCGCAGGCGTGAGCGATCGCGGTGTGGGCTGTAAAGGGAGGCGTTCGGGAGGAGTAGGCCGAGCGGTTTGAACGGTGACAGGCTGACTGGGAACCGCAATTGGCGCGGCAGATGGCAGTCGGGGAACACTCGCAAATCCACTAGACGGGGAATTCGTTGAAGTAACGGACATCGAAACCGCTGTGGGAACTGCTGGAGTTGAGCGCGATGGGGGAGCAGGCATTCGAGCTGGGGTAGCCATCATGGCAGGGGCGGCTGGCATGGCGGGAGCCGGTGGCACGGCGGCGATCGCGGCTCCTGTTCCGGCGATATCGACCCGACCCGTGGTTCGGCTGCTGACAAGCTGGTTGCCCGATGCCGAAATGATTTGGCTGGCCGCGCTCGCATTGATGTCGTAACGGCCATTGTTCTGGAATGTGTTGTTGCCGGGTGCGCTGGCCGTGCCGAGGTTGGGAAGAGAACGGGCGATCGCTACCACGCCGTCTTCCTGACTGCCCTCGATAAGGTTGCCTTGCAGCGTTGGCTGAGCGGTGTCCTGAATCACGACACCGCTGCGATTATTCGAAATGCGATTGCCCGTAATGACCGGAGCCGCCGTTTGAGCGACATGAATGCCGTAGCCTGTGCGCTCAAACACGTTGTCGCGCACCTGCGCCTGCGAACTGCCATAAATGCTGATGCCGTTGGCTCCGTTCTGCACAAAGGCATTGCTCTGCACCAGAGGCGAACCGTTCCCTACAATGGAAATCCCGTCATGGCGGCTGCCGCTGAAGGTGTTACCCACCACCGTTGGGCTGCTCGATTCAATCCATAATCCATAGCCACGCGGATTGGGATTGCTGAGCGTAATCCCAGTGACGACCGATCCATTCGTCGCCAGGATAGCCACATTTTGCTGTGCTGAGGTCGGACTCAAGAAGGAACCACCGCCCCGAACCACAATTCCCTGTCCTTGACTGCCCGGATCACCCTGGAGCGTGACCCCCGGCTTTAACAGTAATGGAAAGGTTTCTCCCGTGTCTGCACTATAGGTTCCCGGTGCCAACAGAATGACGGTATTGCCCTGAGCCAGTTGCAGCGCTCGTGTAATCGTCCGCAATGGCGTTCCCTGGTTGCCATTGTTGCTGTCATTGCCCAGCGTTGGATTAACAAACAGCAAATAGCTGGCTGTTGTGGATGGCATTTGCGCCACTGTTTGCGGTGAATTCAATTGCGGTGAATTCAACTGAGGCGAATTCACAGAATTTAGTACCGTCTGGGCAACAGTTGGGGTTCCACCCACAGTTAAAAAGACGGTAGCTGCCAAGCCCCCTCCGGCGACTAAACGGGCGATCGCTGGCATTAAAACCGCAGATTGCTCCAGTTCATTGTGGGCATCACTAGAACGCATGGCCTTTCTCCTAACACCAAACATTGTCAATGGAACCTGATGGCATAGCCGCACCCGGACGAATAGATTTATCTGCTCAACACAATATAAAGGAATTTGAGTGAATTCCCCGCTTAATGTGTAGTGTTGATCTGCATCTGCTGCTGAATTCAGCGTTGAATAAATTTAGAGAATACCTCAGATCGAGAGATTTCGTATTCCCAATTCCAATAGTTCTAATACATTCGGGAAAGATGGTCTAAATTTTGCCCAATTTTTAACAACTAGAAACATATAGTGTTCACAAGTGGATTGTAGGTAGGGGATGTGGAGGCTACGCTCCCAGATAGGGGTTCCACCCCTGCACCCCGTTCAGATTTCAGATGCGATTCACATCATATTAGGATTGACGTAAACAGCGCAGTTGATGAGAGTGTTCTAATGGGTGAACCATTTGACCAGTTAACGCTGGTGCAGGCTACCGTTTTTCGTATTCTGGATGCGAATCTAGATCGTGCCCGCGAAGGCTTGCGAATCATCGAGGAATGGTGCCGATTTGGCTTAAATGATGTTCGATTGACAGCAGAATGCAAGGATTTACGTCAGGAGTTAGGTCGCTGGCACACCGCCAAGATTCGGGCCGCTCGCGATACACCTGGAGATCTGGGGACTCAACTCACCCATCCCCAAGAGGAACATCGAGCTGATCTTCAGCAAATCCTGCAAGCCAACTTTTGCCGAGTTCAGGAAGCGCTGCGGGTGTTAGAGGAATACGGCAAGCTCTACTCTTCAGAGATGGGGATGGCCTGTAAGCAAATGCGCTATCGAGTTTACAGCCTGGAAAGTGCTCTAATTGGGCATCACCGTCATGAAAAATTGGGGCGATCGCCTCTCTATCTAGTCACCTCTCCGCACGACAATCTGTTTTCAGTCGTTGAAGCGGCTCTGCAAGGGGGGCTGACCCTGGTGCAATATCGCGATAAGAACACGGACGATCTGGTGCGGCTCCGCAATGCTGAAAAACTTAAGCAAATCTGCCACCATTACAATGCTCTGTTCATCATCAACGATCGCGTTGATTTAGCCCTGGCAGTTGATGCCGATGGGGTGCATTTAGGTCAGCAGGATGTGCCGATCGCCTTTGCCCGTCAGCTACTCGGCCCCCAGCGAATCATTGGCCGTTCGACTACCAATCCTGATGAAATGCGTCGCGCGATCGACGAAGGTGCTGATTACATCGGGGTCGGCCCGGTGTATGAAACGCCAACCAAAGCCGGAAAGGCTGCTGCCGGACTCGATTACGTTCGCTATGCCGCAGAACATTCT
>DATNPS010000405.1:0-2547 GCA_036703095.1 Crinalium sp.
TCGCGACCCTAAGCATTAACGTGAGTCTCCAACAAGGGAGGTAGTAGTGCAATGCACTACTACCTCCCTTGAGAAAACGAAAAGGAAACACGTTTTCTTAAGAATTCGATGAACGCGCAAAACTTTGCGCAATTTCAGCCACCCGTCGGGCGGTTGAAATCGTGCTATCGAATTCATTTAAGTATTAAATACGCCCCTTGAAATACCAAAAGGAATCGCAGTGTCGCTGCGATTCCTTTAAGAATTAGGAGGAAAATTGGAAATTTTTTATTTCTTTAAGGGAAATTATTCCAGGCGTGGACAACAATGTCACTCAGCCATCGGCGCAGGTCTCGATCCAGAAGGCTATCGTCTGCCATCACCTCAGCCTTTAAGTCTTCTAAGGATTGCCCTTTGGAGCGAGCAACCCGAATGACTCCAGCGATCGCCGCTGCCACCAATTCTTCATCAACAGGCTGTTGACGAAGCGCAACTATTTCTTGAGGGTTCGTTGGAATGGGATAATCCATAGCTGGCGACTGAACGGGATATATTGCCCTTATTAAATATGAGAGACTTGTAAAGTTTTTTAAGCAACCTTATGTATTCGAGAAGTGTAGCGCACTTTTAGCCATTGTCAATATTAGTTTTACCGACAATTTAACCGGAGTTAACATCTGAAGATGAGAGAAATTCTCTACTTAGAAATTCCTACCCCAGAAATTAATACGGTAAGAGGGTGGTTACAGCAAACGTTTGTGCCGAAAGGAGGGGAAAAGATTCCGACTCCAGACGGCTTTCGTCTTAGATTCCCCAAAGCTACAAACTCTTTAGAAGGAATTTCAGAATCTACTGAAAGACTTAATGATGAACTGTCCGCATTTGTCTGGTCAGTTCAGCGAACAACTTACTTGAAGGTTTTTCGATGGACAGAGAAAGCTATTCCTCATGAGCAGCAACTTCTTCAACAGTTAACAACAGAGATTCGAGATCAGTTCCCCTATCGATATCCTGAACCGCCTGCAATCGACCTCACCCAACAGTCCATTTTTGAAGCACTGGCCCCGCATTACCCCAAAACAGTGCAGTATTTTCAAAAGATGCCAAACGGGGAGTATGACCTGACTCGTGTGTATTGGTGGGAGCAGCGCTGGCGCGAAGGCGTCCGCAACCCCCAACGCCCTACCCCAGTCGTCTTTACACAACCCAGCATCTCACCCCCCACCCCCTACCCCCTACCCCCCACCTTCGACCTGATCTACATTGGTGGGGCACTCGGTGTAATTCATGCCGCTGTTATGGCTCGGCTCGGCTATCGTGTACTGCTGCTGGAGCGTTTGCCCTTTGGCCGCATGAACCGGGAGTGGAATATTTCTCGCGATGAATTTCAAAGTTTAATCGACCTGGGTTTGTTTACGCCTGCCGAGTTTGAAAGCGTTATTGCACGGGAATATGTAGACGGCTTTCATAAGTTTTTTGACGCCAACAATCCACCTCAAGCAAAAGCGCCGATCCTACATACTCCGACTGTTCTTAACGTTGGTATTGATGCTGAGAAACTGCTGTGGGTGTGTGGCGAGAAATTGCGAGCGGCAGGAGGGGAGATCTGGGATGAGACAGAGTTCTTGCGGGCGGATATTGCACCCGATCGCGTCACCATTCAGGCGCGTTATCTGCCAGACCAAACACTTCGTCAGTTACAGGGGCGACTGTTGATAGATGCGATGGGAACCGCCTCACCGATCGCCTGGCAATTGAATGGAGGACGAGCCTTTGATAGCGTTTGCCCGACGGTGGGAGCGGCGATCGCCAGTGGATTTGAGCCTGAGGTGTGGGATGTTCGCTATGGCGATGTGCTCAACAGCCACGGGGACGTTTCACGGGGACGGCAGTTGATCTGGGAACTGTTTCCCGGACGGGGGGATGAGTTAACGTTCTATCTGTTTCACTATCATCAGGTGCATCCCGATAACCCTGGTTCGCTGCTGGAGATGTATGAAGACTTTTTCACGATCCTGCCCGAATATCGGCGTTGCGACATGGATAAGCTGGTGTGGCGCAAACCGACCTTTGGCTATATTCCGGGACACTTCAGCATGAAGGGGAGCGATCGCCAGATTGCGTTTGATCGGCTAATGGCGATCGGGGATGCGGCCTCTCTGCAATCGCCGCTGGTGTTTACGGGATTTGGGTCGCTGGTGCGCAACTTGCCTCGATTAACGGATCTGCTGGATACGGCTCTACGGCACGACCTGCTCAGCGCCAAGCATTTGAATCAAATTCGGGCGTATCAAAGCAATATCGCGGTGACCTGGCTATTCTCGAAAGGCATGATGGTTCCCACTGGAAAGCATGTGCCGCCTGAGCGGATTAACTCGATGCTGAATACCTTCTTTGGCGTTTTGGCGAGTGAGTCTCCAGAGGTGGCCGATCGCTTTATTAAAGACCGGGCCGGGTGGATATCGTTTAACCGCATGGCGCTTAAAGCGGCGCGGCAAAATCCGGCATTGCTGCTGTGGATCTGGCAGTTGGCAGGGCCTAATGACTTGTTGCGCTGGGTGGGCAGCT
>DATNPS010000410.1:0-19025 GCA_036703095.1 Crinalium sp.
AGGTTTTGCAAACCAATATCCCTGACCATATTCGCAGTTCAGCGATCGCAGCATTTCCATTTGTTCGACGGTTTCCACGCCTTCCGAGGTGACGTCCATGCCGAGATTGTGACCCAACACAACGATGGTGCGAACGATTTCGGCATTCTCGCTGGTCTGATCCATTTGACCGACAAACGAACGATCGATTTTCAGTGAATCGATGGGCAGGCGATGCAGGTAGCTTAGGGATGAATAGCCCGTGCCAAAGTCATCAATGCCGATTTGCAGGTTCAGGGACTTCAGGCGTAGGAGAAGGGCGATCGCTGCTTCTACATCATTCATCATGGTACTTTCGGTAATCTCCAGCTTTAAGCAGCGCCCGTCCAAGCCCGTTGTTTCTAAAACCTGAGCGATCTGTTCCACCAAATTAGACTGGAGAAATTGTTTGCTGGACAGATTCACGCTAATGGCTAGTGGAGGCGTGAGGGGAAACTGCTGCTGCCAGAGATGCGTTTGACGACACGCTTCTTCCAGAACCCACCGCCCTAACGGCACAATCAGCCCCGTTTCTTCTGCCACTGGAATAAATTCGTTGGGATAAATGCAGCCATGTTCGGGATGCTGCCAACGTACCAGGGCCTCAAATCCAATGAGTTTGCCTGTATGCAGGTGAATGACAGGCTGATAATAAAGCTGAAATTCTTGACGCTCGATCGCCTGATGCAGCGTGGTTTCCAGCCGCAATCGAGAGGCTGCATTCACCCGCATTCCGGTTGCATATACTTCATAATGCGATTTTCCCAGCGCTTTCGCTCGATACATCGCTGTATGAGCATCGCGCAACAGATTCTTGGCATGATGCTGATAGCCCTGCTGACTGACTGCAATGCCAATGCTCACCGTGGTGATGATTTCCTGTCCGCATAAGCTATAGGGTTGTTTCAACATTTGTTGCAGGCGATTGGCGATCCGGGTTGCCTCATCAACGGTATGAATTTGCCTCAGCAGAATGGCAAATTCGTCACCTCCCACGCGCGCCAGCTTGTCCCCGTACCGCAAATGGGTTCGCAACCGTTCCCCAGCCGCTATGAGCAACTGATCCCCAGCTTCATAGCCAACCCCCTCATTGACCAACTTAAAGCGATCTAAATCGAGAAACAAAACGGCCAGCATTGGCGATGATTTTTCAGTGCGAGAGAGAGGCAGTTGAGTTAATGCCGATCGCAGTTGTCGGATGAACCAGACCCGATTGGGCAGCCCCGTCAGCGGATCGTGAAAGGTGTTGTACAGCACCTTGTATGACAACACGCCAACCGTACTGGCGATAAACGCCAGAGCTGGCAGCATCAGCGGAATCCATCCGGCCTGCGTGAAGACGATGTAGCCTCCGCTAAACAGCATCACCACGGCACTCAAACTGCTGATCCCCAGAAACATCGGGTAGCGAATGCGCCATGCTAAAAAACCACCTGCGATCGCCCATCCCCAGGCCCAGAGGATTTCAGCCCACTCATCCCAAAACCAAAATTGAGGCTGGTGATCCAGCACCGCGCTTAAAATCTGACTCACGTTTTGGGCGTGAATTACCACACCGGGCATCTGAGAATTGACCTCTTGCCCAGCGCTGTAGGGCGTGAAGAACAAATCTTTGCCGCTTGGGGCCGTCGTGCCAATTAAAACAATGTTGCCGCGCACCCACTCCGGTCGCATCTTTCCGGTCAGAACATCATTGACCGAAACTTGTTTAACGGCCTGTCTGGAGCGATATCGCAATAGCACCTGGTAGCCTGCCGTATCGGCCCGCTGATAGCCCCCCGTATTGGGTTCCAACGGCACAAACATCGTTTGACCAATCTGCAATCCTTGGGGAGTGCCCTGAAAATAAATCCCTTTGTTGGATAGATAGACCAGGCTCAACCGCAATGAAAACGAATAAAAACCTTTTTCACCCAACGCTGCAAACATAAGATTTCGTCGCAGGATTCCGTCCGCATCCACAACGACATCGTTGAAGCCCACTCGTGTTTCTGGCACGCCCGGCGGTGGTGGTACTTCCCCATTCTCGTCCACCAATTTGGTGATCGTGATGACGTTATTGGCCTGCAATTGCTTACGTAAGGCGGCATTGCCGGGGGGATGAGGAATATCGCGATAAAGGTCAACGCCAATCACGGCTGGCTGATCCTGCTGAAGCCGTTCCAATAGCTGAGCGACAATCTGATCGGACAGAGGCCATTCTTGCAACCGCTGAATATCGGATTCTGTAATCGCTACCACAAGCAAACGCGGATCGCTACCCTGATCTGGCAACAGCCGCACCATCTGGTCATACACCGCTAGCTCCAGCGGCTCCAGCCCCCCAAACTGTCTGACCACTAGCAATCCCCCTGTTACCAAAACGCTGGCCAGGATGATGGGATGCCGAACCAGCAACGTGAGGTGACTCCAGCCGCGTCTGCGATCGCCAAAGCGTTTCACCAGGAGATAAATTCTTTTGGCAAGGTGGTTTACCACAACGTTTCATCCCGGTTGATGCGCTGATGGTCAGGACGGTAAATTATAGCTGTTGTCACAGCCTTTAAGACATTGCAAAACCAAGGGGGTATAGAGGTTCCACCCCTGCACTCTGTCCTATTACCAGTGGCTATGGCTATAATTCAACAAAATTTCGTGAAGGGTACGGCAAATTGTACAGCATACCCATAATAAAAAATCCCGGCAGAACCGGGATCTAAGGTGTGGAGGAGTGAATTCCTACCTCTAAACTTTAGGAAAGCCATATGACAGCCATGTGACAACCCTGAGAATATTCTTCGACAGTCTTAAGCGATCGGCTTGCAAACTATACGCGGTCAAAATCAGCCAGTCTCATTTTGAAACTGATTGCGGATTTGGCGCGTCCGACGGGCGCGCCAAATCCGCAATCAGGGCTGTGCAAGCTTACCTGCGGTGAGCTTGCACAGCCCTGATTGCATAATGAATTGATGGAGGCAAGTTCTCCACTGATTCGCATACTGAGAATTGCTGGGTCAAAATCGTTGTTAAGATATTTATCAAGTTGGGCCTGGTGATCTTTCTTTTTATGAACTTATAGATTGGAGGGTTTTGCGCTTGCTGAACACGGATGATATCTCTACCGTTGCGATCGCCACAGATGAGACCAAAGCATCTTCCAGAACCGTTGCAGAATCGGCTAGTAGCCATCATCCCGTCCATCCATCTCATGCGCATCTGATTGGGAACTGGCTATTTTTGATCGGTTCTCTCATCTTTACTGTAGATGGGGCGATCGAGCTTATAGAAGGCGTTTCCCTTCATGCCGTGCTGCATTTCTCCGCCAGCGTGCTGTTTACGATTGGGTCGGTGCTGTTCTTGTGGAGGAGTCAGGAGTCAGGAGTCAGGAGCCAGGAGCCAGGAGTCAGGAGCCAGAATGAGCAAAACTTCTGACTTCTGACTCCTGACTCCTGAATTCTTTCTGCTCCCTTCTTCCCTCTTCTCTGCCTCCTGCCTTACTCTCCCTTCTGACTCAACGTCATAGCCATCAAAATTAGCCCTGCTCCCAGCAATCCCCGTAAACCAAGGGTTTCACCCAATAGCCAGAGTGAAAAAAGGGCTGCAAACACGGGTTCCAATGTGTACAGCAGTGCGGCTTCATAAGAGGCGACCCAGCGCTGTGCTAAGGCTTGCGTCCAGATTGGTGTGGCGGTGACGACTAATCCCAGGTACAAGAGCGCGTTGGCATGGGTGGCGATCGCCCCCACCTCTCCCAGTAGCGTCGGCCCGGCCCATATCAGACTCAATACCGCCATGGTTAATAGTTGAATGGCAACCAACGGCAGTGTTGGATGACGTGGCGTAATGACTTCTAGCGTCAGAATGTAGATCGCTACACCGATTGCGCAAGCCAGGGTCAAGACATCCCCGTATCCAAATCCTCCACCCTCCCATGACATGATGCCGATCCCGACGATTGCCAACCCAGCCGCCGCCAAAATTCGACTGGAGATCCGCTGCCCCAACACGACGCTCAACATTGGCACAAAAATGACATTCAGGCTGACCAGAAAGGCAGAGCGACTGGCCGAGATGGTTTCTAGGCCGACCAGCGCCGCCGTGCATTCAGCAAAGTAAAGGCAGCCCAGCAGCACCCCATCGCGTAGTAATGCCGGATTCAGTTTTCGCAGCCAGGGTGAAAAGACCAGAGCGGCGATCGCAAACCGCGTGGCTAGAATAGCGGGCGACGATACATCAGTGAGGGTATGTTTCAGCAAGGGAAACGAGGTGCCCCAGATTAGGGTTGTCATCACCAGCAGCAGAATTCCTCTGCTGTGATTGACGTTAGAGACGGAGGTCATAGGGTGATAGAGTCTGACGGATTATGTAACACTGTCGTCCGATAGCGGCTCAACCGCCAGAAGGCGGTGTTACGGTGATGTTTTCAAGGTTTCCCAATGGAAAACATTAATCCCTACGGATCGTGAATTTATAAACCCCGAAACTTACAGCAGTTTTCAATCGCTATATTTTTGAAAGCACGGCTGTGCCGTGCTTTCAAAAATAAAAATTCGGTTTTATATAGATCCACGCTTCTATATCGGCGTTGGGTTAACGATATCGTTGCTCAATCCATACGCGGATCTGGTCTTCTGAAACGTGATGAATAGAACAGCCTGTTTGGGCATCACGAGCGCTCCACCAACTTTGACCAGACTCATCAAACGATTGCCAGACGCGGATCTCTGAGCATTCAACTATCGGCTGAAACAGGTTTTGTAATGCCTGCCCCAATGTTGACCACCAGCTTGGTTGATAGAAGCGTTTGGGAGCTGGCTGAGGAATGATTTGCTCTAACTGCTGATATTCCAGCCAACTGATGGATGGCTTCATGCGTCAATCCTCCTGATATAAAAATGGGGTGCAGGGGTGAAACCCCTGGTTGGGAGCGAAGCCCCCACATCTCTTTGGTGTTCGGTATCCTAATGAACATGATTAGGGTGTAAGGGTGAAACCTTGGCTAGGGCAAATCCCCATATCTCCTTGGTGTTTGATGTCCTAACGGACATGATTGGGGTGCAAGGGTGAAGCCCTTGGCTAGGGCGAAGCCCCACATCTCCTTGGTGTTCGGTGTCCTAACGGACATGATTGGGGTGCAAGGGTGAAACCCCTGGCTGGGGACGAAGCCCCCATATCTCTTTGGTTTTCGATGTCCTAACGGACATGATTGGGGTGCAGGGGTGAAACCCCTGGCTGGGGGCGAAGCCCCCATATCTCTTTGGTTTTTGATGTCCGTTAGGACATGACGACAGCTATACGACTCACTGTAATGGGGAGTTGCAGAAGCAACAAACGATAGATTGCATCACATCTATTAATCGATTTGATAGATCAATGTTCCATCCACGGTTCACTTTTGCGACAATTCAGGCAGTATCTGGGCTGCGTCTATGGGCTACGACCGTCAACATCAGCTCAAATTTTTCCAACTGCACGTTTTAATTGCAGTTGCAGATTGGGGTAGCTTTAGTAGCGCAGCGCAACAGTTACAGATTTCACAGTCAGCCGTGAGTTATGCGATCGCCACCTTAGAGGACGAGTTAGGCGTAGTTCTGCTGTCGCGCGGTCGGCATGGTGCGCAATTAACTCCTGTGGGCGAACAAATTGTAGAGCGATCGCGCCGAGTGAGCTATCTGCTAGATGATATTGTGAAGCAGGCTAATCTTGCAAAAGGGTTGCGGGGCGGCTATTTGCGCATCTCGTCATTTCACAGTGCCTCAACGCACATCTTGCCTGAAGTCACCGCAGAATTTTGTCGTCGCTATCCAGATGTTGCCGTAAATATTGCCGACTATGATGATCGTCCGGCAGTCGAAAATGATCTGCGCAAAGGGCGGGCGGATATTGGCATGACCTATTTGCCGACGGGCAGTGAATTTGAGATGTGGGAGCTGATGCGCGACGAATTTGTTGTGCTGTTTCCACCCGATTTTCAACTGGTGGGCGATCGCCTCAGTTGGGCAGAATTAACCGCTTATCCTCTGATCATGGCTCCCGAAGGCGATAACTGTGATGAGTTGGTTTACGGGCACTGCGCAAAATATGGCATTACGCTCTATCCGACTTATCAAATTCGTTCTGATGCGGCGATCGTGAGTATGGTGGCGCAGGGGTTGGGTGCGGCGATCAGTCCCCGACTCGCGGCTGAGCCAATTCCAAATGGCGTAAAAGTGTACAGTCTACCAGTGCCGTTTTCTAGAGTGATTACGGTAGCGGTGCTCAAAGATGCATTGTTAACCCCGGCAGCGTATGCATTTCTCGATTTACTCAGAACTCGACAGAGTTAAACTAACGTGAATTTAACCAATGGACTTTTTAAGGTTATTGCGTGTCGCGCAACAATCCTAAAAGCCCGATTTTGTGTGCGCGTCGCGCACACAAAATCGGGCTATTGAATTTACGTTGAACTAACGTGAATTAGACAAACGCGCAGAACCATGCCCTGCATGTCACGCGGGGCATGGCTTTGTGTCATTTCAGCTACGCGTCGTGTAGCGCTATTGAATTCAAGTTAACTAAGACCGTTGTTCCCTGATTTCTGATCCCCGATATCTACTCTGCTTAGACGTCCAGAAAGTAGACGCCAGATAAGCGGTCACGAGCTGAATTGCCAGAACCAGAACCACACAAGCGTTCCACTGCCCGATCGCCCAAACAAATCCCGGTAAAATCGCGCCCAAGCTGCCGCCCATGTAGTACGACGCGACATACAGACCTGTTGCCGATGAGCGAGCGTCTTTTGCGGTTGTGCCAACATAGCTAGTGGCGATCGATTGGCAGATAAACACACCACAGGCGCTAATTGCAAGCCCGACGATCACCAGCGACAGCGTTGGGATCAGCGTGAGAAGGGCACCTACACAGATTGTAGCGATCGCCATCATGAGCGACAGTCGATATCCCAATCGTTCAATCCACTGGCCTGCGATGGGCGTGATTACGACCCCAAACAGATACACGCAAAACACAGAGCCAAGCGCTGCCGAACTTAAATGAAAGGGAGGTGCAGAGAGGTAGAAATTGACATAGGTAAATAGCGCGGCCATCGAAAACAACACGTTGAAGCCGACAGCATAGGTTGCAATTAATTGAGGGTTGCGAATGTGACGCCCCATGGCCCGAATCGATGAGCCCAGATCGTGTTTACGGGTGAATTGACGGGAGGCGGGTAGCCATGCCCAACTGACAATGCCACCCAATAAGGGCAAACATCCCAGGACGACAAACACCCAACGCCAGCCCAAGGTGTCGGCCACTAAACCTGAAATGAATCGTCCGGCAAAGCCACCCACGACATTTCCAGTAATGTAGACGGCCATGGCAGAACCAACGCCCACTCCCGCAAATTCTTCACTCACGTAGGCAATGCTGACTGCAAAAATGGCGGCCATCAGCAATCCCTGCATAAACCGCCACAGGATCAACATGTGTAAGGTCGGTGCGGTCGCGGCCAGTAATGTCGGAATGGTCAGGAGTAAGAGAGCCGGGACAATGATGCGCTTGCGGCCTATATTATCTGCCAATAAACCAACCCAGGGTGCAGATAGCGCGACGGCAATAGTGGTGGCGCTAACGGTTAAACTAACCTCTACTTTTGACGCATGAAAAATTTGCGTAAACAGCGGCAGTAGCGGTTGCGGGGTGTATAGGTTGAGGAATGAACAAAAACCAACGAGGGCAATGGCTAGCGATCGCCGATGGTGTTGCAACCAGGTAGAGGGGCGATCGCGTAGTTTGTATAACTGATTCTGCCCGTGATGTTTCAAGAAACGGGAACTGTACCTCCCAAGGCTAATCGCTTTTCTCACAAGCAGATCCTTAACTGAGCAAATGAGTTCTTGAGGTTGGGTTGAATGTCGTGAAACCCAACAGCTTATATCGATCGTAGGCACATTTACTCTAGATGTCTAATATATATTTGGGGTATTGGTAATACGTTAAATATATATAGGTTTCACCAAATAGCTTATGAATTAGGGGAGTGGGGGCTGTGCCCCCAGCCAGGGTTTTCCCCCCTGCACCCCGTTCAAATTTCGATGGGGATCGATTGAATCACAAAGATGGAATTACGACATTTGCGCTATTTTGTGACGGTGGCTGAGGAACTGAACTTTAGTCGTGCTGCCGAACGGTTACATATCGCTCAACCTCCGTTAAGTCAGCAAATTCGCAACCTGGAAGAGGAATTAGGGGTACAGCTATTTGAGCGAACCAAACATCGAGTTGCACTGACAGCGGCGGGACAGCTATTTCTACATGATGCCCAGCAAACGTTGCTGCAAGCAGAACGAGCCATTCAAACCGCACAGCGAGCTAATCGGGGTGAAATTGGGCGATTGATGATTGGATTTGCCAGTTCGATCGCCTACAGCGTTTTCCCAACGATTCTGCGCAGGTTTCGAGAGCAATTTCCGGATGTAGAACTGGTTTTAACTGAATTGAATACCCGCTTGCAGTTGGAAGGCGTACACGATGGATCAATCGATGTTGGTTTTGTTCATCTGCCTGTTGTTGATCAGGAGCTAAATTTTTTAACCGTTTTAGAAGAACCGTTAGTAGTTGCTTTACCTGAAAATCATCCGCTAGCGAATGTGCCTACTATCTCACTAAGTGCTTTGGCACAAGAACCATTTGTGTTGTTTCCACGTCACTTGGCCTGTGGTTTTTATGATCAAATTGTGAGTATTTGTCAACGATCAGGATTCAGTCCTAACGTGATTCAGGAAGCAAAATTGATGCAAACTATTGTGTGTTTGGTGGCAGGTGGATTAGGCGTTTCGTTAGTCCCCGCTTCGCTCCAAAATTTGCGGACTGGCGTGATCTATAAACCGCTGCAAGAACAAAGCCCCACTCTAAAGACGGCAATGGTCTGGCGACCTCAGGATGCTTCTCCCATCCTGCGAGAATTCATCCATGTTGTAGCATCCATTCACCCCACTAAATTCGAGAGTTAGTCATCTGAAGTTTGCCCTTTGATCAGCAATTTTCATGATGCAAATTAGCGGTGGTATAGCACTACGCATCCACGTTAGAACAAAGGGGGAGTGCGGCTTTGCCCCCAGCCAAAGGTTCCACCCCTGCCCCCCGTCCTAACCTTCAGTTGGTTTCAAACTAAGAATTGCTGCCTTGGCTCAAGCGTCTCACGTCCAGATCTCGTTCTCTGCGATCGCACACATTTCGCAACACAAAGAGTGAGACCTTTCTAAAATTGCTTCTAGCGTGAATGCTATAGCTTTCCGTGCATTGTCCCTGGAAAGCTGAAATTAGCGGTTAAGAGGCAAAATGGCACAAAAACGACAAGACATAAGTATTTTGCTGAAAGAGAATAAGCCGTTTGGCGAATCCATTCTGATAGGCTCACCCCTAATAATGAGAAGTATAAAAAACAACCGTGATATGCCTGACCTGCATGAAAGGTTTGCTCCTGCCTTCTTTAGTGCCAAAGCCCCGAAATGTCCCCCTTCGGCTTGTTCTGGTCGTTCCGTTTGTCATTCAAATTGTGGCAGCAGTTGGATTAACGGGGTGGCTCTCTCTCCGCAATGATCAACAGGCCATTAATGATCTGAGTTCGCAGCTTCAGCGAGAAGTGAGCGATCGCATTGAGCAACAGTTAACGGACTACTTATCAGCCCCCAGCACCCTCAGTCGTCTGAATGCTGATTATTTTCAGCAGGGAATACTGAATCCGCAAGATTTGGAACAGGTTGGGCAGTTGTTTTGGAATCAGGTCAGACGGTATAACGTTGGCTATATTAGTTTAGGCACCCAATCCGGTGAATATGTAGCGGCAGGACATTACTACCCAGATGGTAGAGTTACGATTGAGGACGTTTCACCCAAACGCTATCACAACACTGATTGCTATCTCTACAATGTGGATGAGCGTGGAAAGCGCAGTGAGTTAGCGCAAATTTTTCATAACTATAACTTTAAACAAGAAGCCTGGTATAGCGATACAATTCGTGCCGGAAAACCCATCTGGAGCCGTATTTATCAATGGGATGGAGAGCCGCAAATTCTATCTATTACGGCTAGCGCACCCATTTATGACGCGAATCAAAATTTAATTGGAGTAGTTGGTGTTGATCAGCGTCTCTCACAAATTAGCGAATTTTTAAGACACTTAAATATTGGGGATTCTGGGCGGATCTTTATTGTGGAACCCAATGGTCAGATTGTGGCGAGTTCCAGTTCAGAGTTGCCCTATCGAGTGGTGAACAATCAGGCGCAGCGATTGAGAGCTATCGAAAGTCACGATCCGCTGATTCGCGAAACGGCCAACCATCTCACCCAGCAATTTCCAGGATGGAATGCGATTCGGTCGGGAGAACAGCTAGAGTTTGATTATAATAACGAACGAAAATTTGTCCAGGTGAATCGCTGGCAGGATGCCTGGGGCTTAGATTGGACCGTAGTCGTAGTGGTGCCCGAAGCCGACTTTATGGCAACCATTCACGCGAGTACTCGAAATACCATTCTGCTATGTTTAGTGGCGTTAATGGTTGCGGTTGGTGTGGGGTTGCTGACCTCTCGCTGGATTATCAATCCCATTCTGCGGATTAATAGCGCGAGTACGGCGATCGCGGATGGAAATCTCAACCAGCGCATTCACGGCTCTATTTCCGTTGCAGAGCTAGACAACATGGCGCGATCGTTTAATCGCATGGCCCAGCAGCTACAGGAGTCTTTTGATCAAGTCAAAATCGCTTTGCACGAATCGGAAGATCGGTTCACGCGAGTGTTTCTCACCAGTCCAGATGCCATCTCGATTTCGGCTATGTCTGGAGGCATGTTATTAGAAATCAACGAAAGCTGGGTGCAGTTGTTTGGATTTCCCTATCACGAAGCGATTAATCGAACTCTACAAGAGCTGGGCATTTGGCAAACTCCAACGGATTACACCAACCTGGCACAAACGATACAGACAGATGGTATTGTTCGCAACCTTGAGCTAACGGTTCATACAAAATCAGGCGACACCAAAACGATTCTAATTTCTGCGGAAGCGGTTGAGTTAGATGGGCAAACCTGTATGCTCATGATCAGTCGAGATATTACGGATCGCCAGCAGGTGTTAGTCAATTTGCAGCAGTCTGAAACCCAGCTAAGAGAACGAACGTATCAACTTGAAGAAGCATTAGATCAACTGCGTAAAGCGCAGGCTCAACTGATTCAAACGGAGAAGATGTCGAGCTTAGGACAGCTTGTAGCAGGCATTGCCCACGAGATTAATAACCCCGTTAATTTTATTCAAGGTAATTTGCGTCCAGCGCAGCAGCATGTTCAGGATTTGCTGTTGTTGCTTGATTTGTATCAAGCGCATGTGAAAAATCCTCCGGCTGAAATAGCAGAATTGATAGACCAAATTGATGTAGAGTTTGTTCGCGATGATTTATTGAAGCTTGTATCATCGATGCGAACTGGAACGGCGCGCATTCGAGAAATTGTCTTATCGTTGCGCAATTTTTCGCGTCTAGATGAAGCCGAAATTAAAGCGGTGGATGTACATGAGGGAATTGAGAATACCCTGGTCATTCTAAGACATCGATTGAAAATCCAGCCTAATCAACCGGGTGTTCAAATTATTCGCGAGTATGGCAACTTACCGCTGATTGAATGCTATGCTGGCTCGCTGAATCAGGTCTTTTTGAACATCCTCAATAATTCACTCGATGCCTTTGAAGAATTTAATGAGACCCGTAGCTATGAGGAAATTGCAGCCTATCCAAATCAAATTAAAATCTGGACGCAGATAAAGTACGGGCAGTGTATCCAAATTCATATTGCAGACAATGGCCCTGGCATTCCGGAAGAGGTGAGACGACGCATGTTTGACCCCTTCTTCACCACGAAAACCGTTGGAAAAGGGACGGGAATGGGGTTAGCCATCAGCTACCAAATCGTGGCGGAGCGGCATAAAGGCAATTTATACTGCTTGTCTACACCCGGTCATGGGGCAGAATTTATCATTGAAATTCCAGTCAGTCAGGCGATCGCTGCTTGAGAACAGCAAAAAATTGAGCTTTCAGGGTTGCTGCGCGTCGTGCAACACCCCTAAAAGCTCACTAGACTAAACTCTGAGATTTCAAAAACTCAACAAATAAGCGAACTTTTGTCGAGAGATAACGATTCACTGGATAGATCACGTAAATAAAAATTTCAGGCGGATGATAGTCGGGTAAAACAATCTGCAAGGTTCCCTGCTGTAGTTCTGAATGAATAATAAACAGGGGCAGCATCGCGATGCCTAATCCACGCACCGCTGCACCCTTAAGCACTTCTCCATTGTTAGAACATAAAACGCCCTGCACTGAAATGGTTTGTTCTCCCGTCGGGCCAATCAGCTTCCACGGATAATCGACCGCTAGATGCCCGTAATGCAGACAGGAATGGTGGCGCAAATCCTCTGGACGGGTGGGAACGCCACGCGCGTCTAAATACGCTGGGCTGGCACACAGCATTCGTTTCGCGGGTGCTAACTCATGAACAATTAAGCTAGCTGTCTGCGATGGCTCGGCAATGCGAATGGTGACGTCAAAGCCTTCCTCAAGCGGATCAATAAAGCGATCGCTCAACGTAAGTTGCACTTGCAGATCGGGATATTGCGTCAAAAAGTCGGTTAGAACGGGAGCCAGATGTGTCAGGCCAAACGACATCGGTGCATTGATCCGCAGCCGTCCCTTTGGCTCCTGTTGCAGTTGAGCCACTGCCTGTTCCGCCGCTTCCAGTTCGGCCAGAATATCAGCACAGCGATCGTAAAACGCTAACCCGACCTCCGTTGGGCTAACCTTACGGGTACTGCGATGCAGCAATTGCACACCCAACTGGCTTTCTAGCGCGATGACCAGCTTATTGACCGCAGACCGTGACAGCCCCATTTCTCGCGCTGCCGCCGCAAACCCCCCATGTATAACCACCTGCGTAAAGGCCCGAATGCTTTCAAACTTATCCATGAGAACGGTTGCGTTAAGTGGTTAGACATATAGCAACGAGGAGGTAGTTAGGACGGGGTGCAGGGGTGGAACCCCTGGCTGGGGACGCAGCCCTCATACCCCCTGTCCTAACCATCTCAACGGTTGCTATAACTAAAAACCTAAAGGGTGGGTGCCGTGCCCCTAAGGGGCACGGCACCCACCCTTTGGGGTCTATATACTTACGTGTGGCAGGAGGCGGGTGTAAACACAGGAGGATGTGCTGAAGTGGTATCAGCATTGGAGGTTAGCATAATTTGCCCTGTGGAACTGATCACCCACCCCTGTGCTTCGACAACGGGGGTATGGGTATTTTGCTCGATTGGCTGAGAGGAACGGGATGCTGGTGCTGGCGATCGCATTCCAGTTGGTGGTTCAATCCAGTCAGTGGATACCTCCTCGTCGCTAAGAATAGCGTCTGGATTGGGGGGTAACCCTCCCCGACCCGTTACAACAAATTCTCCCAGGTTTTCGCCATTAGCGACGTTATCGGCGGAGCAACCCTGCGCGATTTGGTTGGTGGCATCTACCAGATCCGTCGGCAGTTCGACTAATCCCCGGTTTGGGTCAACATCTGGAGGCGTAATCGTGACGGTTCCGGTGGCGGTGATATCGCTTTGTGGCGTGAGAGCTTCCTGAAATTCGATACCAAACACGCCTGCCGCATTAATGTCGATATTGCTGCCGCCCTGCTGCTGCGTGCGAGACGCAAAGGCCACAATATCGCTGTTTTCTGTAGGAACGGCTACTACAAAATCCGTGTTGATGCCAATATTACCGTCATTCCCTCGGATGCTAGACTGCGCGTTAACCGTACTGGTACGACGGAGAACGAGGGCATTCGAGGCATTCAAGCGAATATCGCCGCCTCTGCCCAAAATAGACGCCGCGTTAAATTTGCCGCGATCGTCGAGCAGAATAAACGGTGCGGACACGACCAAATCGCCAGCATTTTGCTGTCCTAAACTGGCAACCGTCAGTTCACCGCGACTTAGAGACAGGCGATTTCCGGCATTGATTCTCACACTTCCGGCGGTGCCCCCCCCGAAGGTGGTTGCGCTGAGGTTGCCACCTGAGGTGACAGAGGCGCGATCGCGCACATCTACCGTAACGCTGCCTGCATTGCCAGATCCAAAGAGCGAAGATGCAGCGATCGCGGAATTGTTACTCACATCCAGCACGTTAGCCCGAATCCGAACGCTACCCGCATTTCCGGTACCGCCGAAAAAAACGCTAGCCACAGCTCCCGCGCCGCCATCAAAGGACACGGTACCCCCTGCATTGATCCGAATATCGCCTGCATTGCCGACACCACCGGGAAAAATAGCAGCGATCGCCCCACCCTCAGCATCAAACCGAACAGAATCACGCGCCTCAACGGTGATGCTTCCAGCATTCCCCTGTCCGCCTGTAGCCGCTACCAACCCAGCATTCGACGCGTGCAGCGAACCTGTCCTGACCACAATGTTGCCTGCATTGCCCGTTGCCCCTGATGCCACGTTGCTCAGTAGCCCCAGCGGCGAATCCGAGCCTTCTATGCCACTCAACCGCACGGTATTTCGGGCCACAACCGTAACATTGCCTCCATTTCCCCGATTCAGCGTGCCTGCTTGAACGCTGGCTCCATTGGTGACAAACAGATCACCTGTCAGAATGGTAACGCTACCAGCGTTCCCGATTCCCTCTGGCAGCACACCCGCCGCCACACCGCTTGCGCCGACTCGACTTTGACCATCTAACGATACTCCGGTACGGGCGTGAATCGTGACATCTCCGGCATTTCCCTGCCCGCGTGTCGCAACTCCAATAATGCCGCCGCGAGTCGCGGAGAGGCTATTTGTTCGAATATTGACGTTTCCAGCATTGCCCACACCACCCTGCAACACGCCAGCCAAAATGCTGCTGGGAACGCCACTATCGCTAATGGCATCCAGCGCGATCAGATTGCGGGCGTGAATTGTCACATCCCCAGCATCTCCTCGACCTAGCGTATTGGTTTGAATGCCTGCTCCATTGGTTATTACGAGCGAACCCGTTCTGACGGTGACATTTCCGGCATTTCCCCGGCCAGCCTGTTCAACCCCTGCCAGTATGCCCGTCTGTTCTCCGTCAATGAGAATCCCGTCGCGAGCCAGGATGCTGATGTTTCCGGCATTTCCCTGGCCAGCCGTGGTGCTGCTCAGGAACGATCGCCCGGTGAGTGACAGCGTTCTGGTGGTAATGCGAATATTGCCTCCGGTGCCTGTTACATTGCTATCCAGCCCCGTCGCAATTCGGCTGCCCTGCTCTAGCGTGACGCCTTCACTCGCATTGAGGATAATATCTCCCGATCGCCCCCCCGTTGCACCGAACGTATTCGTGATACCGCCGCCTAATCCGCTGCCATTCAGGAAGTTAATATTGCGGGCGGTTGCAGCAATTCGGCCATTGTTGCCAAATACGCCTGCGAGCGCCCTATTCTTCAGGGTGACATCGCCTCTGGCCGCGCTGGACGGCACAGTCGAATTCAAATCGGTGCCATTTACCGTTAAGCCAACAGTGCCAGAACCAGCCAGACTCGCCAATTGAATATTGCCATCCAGAGCCACTAAACGGCTGCCATCCAGCGTTACATCTCCGCCAACCAGCAGCAGACTATTGCCATTGGGCACCTGCAAAGTTGCGGTAGAGAGACTGATCGGCTGTGCGGCAGACTGGTTAAACACCAATGCGGAAGGATTGATCGACAGGAGGTTACTGGTGGCTGGGGCAGAGGCGCTAAAGAATCCACTATCTCCCAGGCGAACGGCATTGGCAGTTGTAGCCAGAAACGAACCACCCACATTTAAAGTGGCATTGGGGCCAAAGAGAATACCGTTGGGATTGATCAAAAACAAGTTGGGATTGGAGGTGACACCGGGAGCATTGAGAATGCCGAGACCACCCAGAATGTCAGAACGGCTATTTCCGGTCACGCGCGCCAGAATATTCTGTAAATCATTGCTGGGATTCACGAAAAACGCACCGCGATCGGCGGCTACGCTAAAGTCGCGGAAGCTGTGAAACAGGTTGCCCCCACGCTGTGCTCCACCCTGAATGAAGTCAATGGTAATTCCCGATGGATCGGTCAGGGACGTAACCTGCGATCGCTCACTTCCCAAGGTATCGTCTGGAACGATCTGAGCCAGAGTGGTTTGTGGCGCTAAAACGGCTCCAGCCACGATTCCCAGCGATAGTCCAAAGCCGCTCAATAATCGTGTTTTCTGGAAGCAAACGGATTGAATGAGCGGAAGGCTGGGCTGGAGGTGATTCAAATAACTCATGTTTGAACGAGAGGTGGCGATCGCAATTCATAAAAAAACGGAGTAAAACCCTATTCTGGGTTTTGCTTCGAAATCCAGATCAAACTTAGCGCTTGATGGTTGTTTTGTAACTAGGTACCACCCTGCTCAGCACTTCTCATTCTAATAAAACGGGACATTGACAGGTGTCGTGTGCAACATCTTTCAAAACCCTTTATCAAAAAGATATTTGAAGGATAAAGGGTGAGGGGTAGAAGGCGATCGCAACCTTCACATTGCTATTTTCTGATGCAGAAACCCCACTAAGCTCTGTAAAAACGACTGACTGACGGGCTTTTGTGTTGAAGAAGAAGTTAGCTCTGGATTTTGGATCTCTATTTCTGGAGTAGCGTTGGACGCAGAGACACCCAGGGGAATTTCCTCAATCAAACCTACAACCATTAAACGAAAGGCAATCTGTTGAATTTTCTCTAATGACATCTGCAACTTTGCTGCGATGACACTTAGCGGTTCCATCCCATTCGCAAATTCCCACACCCGCAGTTCCAGAGGATTAATTTTGAGTTGCGGTTTGTCAACCGTAAGAGACATGATTGCAGAACCAGGGTCAGGCAGTTTGCTAGACAACGCTCTCCAATCTTTCAGCGATCGCAACCCTTCCAAGGTAATGTCTGTCGGTGCTGCGCTTAATCCAGTCATTTCGGCCAGAGGCATGGCGGTTTTCGCCTCAAAGTTAAACCATCCATCTGGAAACTTAAAAATTGTACAGACTTGCCGCATCACCTGAGCATAAAACAACAGCTTGAGTTGTTCCGAACTCAGCAATTCTTGATGTTTAAGATACAGTCCTAGAGGACGATTGCTATTAAACGCTTCAGACCATAGCGCTTCACTCTCTTGATCCAGCCATTCTCGCTGATAAATAAGATTGATTAGCCCTTTGTAATCTAACCGATTGGCGGCTGCAAGAATTTGTCCTTGCTTGAACCAGAGATAAAAGTTTTGCAGGGGTTCAGACGGAGAATAGGCAGCACGAATGGTCAGCAACCCTGTCTTCTGGCCCTGCTCCAGAAGTTGAAGAATCTCTCCTAAAGAGAACTCTGATAAACGCCCTGCGATCGCCATAATTCTACATTCCTTCACCACAATGTGGACAGTTTGTGTTCCATGTGGGAGGGCACCGGTATGGCGTTTTGTGTTCAATTACGCTGATTTTTGCCCCTACCCAGATGGAATACAGCAAGAAAGCTACACTAGCAATAGCTTCAGCTCTGAGACAGTCCGCTTAATTTCCAGCATCAAAATTCCTTGCTTCGCCGCCGCATTAGCCAGCACCAGGAAAACAGCATCTTCTCCACAACTGGTTAAAACGGCATAACCTTGAGTGCCTTCTACATAAATGCGATCGATGCTACCACGAGCCAACTCTCCACCAATCCGTTCCCCTAAAGACAGCATGGCGGCTGACATGGCCGAAACTCGTTCATCATCCATACCTGCTGGAAGGCTGGCGGCTAGCGGCAAACCATCTGGAGTCACAAGCGCCGCACCCTGAACATCACTCGTAGCGGTAACAAAGTTTTGCAGAATAACACTCAGTTTTTCTGTATTAATGGCCATTAAATATTTCTCCTGTAAGTTTTGTCGTTATTTAGAAGGGATAGGAGCTATTGCAGCACCTCAAACGTAATGACATCGTGAGAACTGCCCCGCAGCACAGACTCTGTTTGTTTCCCGCGCAGGCGCTTGCCTGTGACCTGCTCCAGTACGCCCTGGACAACTCCCAGTGTGAACGTTAGTTGGCGGGGAGACCCTTGAGGTTCGCCCGAAGAACAAATGGTTTCTCGGCAGTGCACCTGGATCGAGTCTCCGATTGCAGCAATTTTATCCACAATGCAGAGTCGGGTACCGTCCTTACCCAAGACCGACTGAAGCAGCGGTACCATTTCTTCAAACGTAATACTTTTTCCGGTAAGACCGAGTTGTTGTGCAACTTGTTTGCCGCGACTACGTCCAGCAGCCATCAGGGCGATCGCCGCTGCCTTTTCACCCAGAGCGTCTTCGGTTCCAGTTACAATGGCTTTGAAGCAAACAATGCTGCTAAAATCGCCCAGTTCAGTGCGTAATCCGTTAGCAACAGGTGCAGTAGTAGACATAGTGAATACCTCAAAAATTGTCAGGACGAATGTTGAGAAGCAGTAAGCTAGGGATCTGCATCTTTCGAAGATCCAATTTTGTCTAAAGAAGAGTGGCAGGGCGACCCTTCTCTAGACAAAATTGAGTTTATTTTGCTGCAAGTCCCTTACTGCTTCCCAAGGAGAATACGCAGCAAGGTTTGGAGCCATGAATGTGGATGGGACGAGAATCACACCGAAGCGTAGGAAAAGATCTGATCAGTCAAAGAGCGTTGAACTTCAGTAGCATACAGGTGTCCTGGGTTTGGATGGGCGCTGCTCGAATGGGTTCAATCGGTAAGTATGCTGATTGCCTTAACCTAACTTAATTAATAATGCCCAGTATTTTTTATTCAGAAACTTTTGTTTTAGCAATGATCGGGCTTTTGGAGGTGTTGCACGTCGCGCAACACCTCCAAAAGCCCGATTTTGCGTGCGCGTCGCGCACGCAAAATCGGGCTATCAAATTCACGTCCTGTTAAGTTTTTGAACAGAGAGCGGTTGGGTGCAACGCACCCAACCACCCCAATCTGCAAGAGATCTACTAAGTAGGTAGCCAGAAT
>DATNPS010000414.1:0-13267 GCA_036703095.1 Crinalium sp.
GTTCTGGCCGTTCTGATAGTGCTAACTCCCGCGATCGCTCAGGGGCTAACGAAGTCTCCAGTCGTGTTGGATGGACAAGAACTGTTTCAGGTCAGCGCTAATGAAGATTTGACCGCAAGCGATCGCGCCCGCATCATTAACACCCAGCTTCAAGAATTAATTAAATCGCAGGAACCGTTGCAGGTTGAGGTGATCGATCGCAAGCACAATCCGACGATTCTGATTAACAACAGCTATTTAATGACGGTGACGGAAGCCGATGTGGCTCCGGGTAATACACCATCTCTGCAAGCCAGAATTTGGTCGCAGCAGCTTCAAGATCAGCTTTTGCAAGCCCAGGAGTCGCGCAATCCAACCCATATTCGCCAAAACTTGCTCATTGCGCTGGCCGTGTTGCTCGTTACCCTGGTTTTGTATTGGGGCTTGGGTTGGTTCTGGCAACATTCTCTGCGTCCTGCCTTAAGGCAGCTTTTGCCTGCGACTGCTGATGGCGAATCGATCAGACCTCCACGGGCATTTAATTTGCTGCTGGCAGGATTGCTGGCGATCGCTCGTGGTGGGCTGCTGTTGGGAGTGGTGTTCTACATCACCAACCTCTTTCCGATGACTCGTCAATGGGGCTACTACGTTGCCAGTCTGTTGATCACGAGTCTGACGGCTCCCATTCTCATTCTGGGAAAAAGCCAGTATTCCGTCACCAACCTGGTGATTTTGGGAATCATGCTGCTGGGGTTGGTGATCGTCAGCAAAGCCACCACTGACATGCTCCGATCCCGCATCTTGCAGCGCACGGGCGTCAATCGGGGGGCACAAGAGGTTGTTACGATCCTCCTGCGCTATAGCTTGCTGTTTATTGGCTCCCTGGTGCTGCTCCAAATTTGGGGTTTGGATATCAGCTCGCTCACTATCCTGGCCAGTGCCCTCAGCGTCGGCATTGGGTTTGGCTTGCAGGACATTGCTAAAAACTTTGGCAGTGGCCTGGTGCTGGTCTTTGAACGACCCATTCAGGTGGGTGATTTTGTGGAAGTCGGTGAATTTCAGGGCACCGTCGAACGAATTGGTGCACGCAGCACACTCATTCGCACGTTAGATCAGGTGTCTATCATCGTGCCCAATTCCCGCTTTCTAGAGCAGGAGGTGATTAACTGGAGCCATGACAACCCGATTTCCCGGATTCACCTGCCGATTGGAGTGGCTTACAGTTCAGATGTAGCCGTGGTGCGATCAGTCCTACTGGACTCTGCGAAAGGACACGCTAGAGTGCTATCTACTCCTGCTCCTCAGGTCTTTTTCAAAGGGTTTGGCGACAGCAGCCTGGATTTTGAACTGCTAGTCTGGACGGCAGAACCCAGCAAGCAGTTGCCGCTCAAGAGCGACTTATATTTCCGCATCGAAGAACTGCTGCGTCAGCACCAAATTGAAGTTCCCTTTCCGCAACGCGATCTCTACATTCGGGCAGAAAGGCTGCCGATCGAGTTTTCACCGCAAATCGAACAAGCCTTGCAGCGATTGGTGAATCCACAAACAAACGGGAAATCTGCACCTGATAGCGGTAGTTCCTGACATTCCTGGTTCCTGTTTACCCAGCTCTAGCTTGGTAACACTTTATGAAAGCTCCAGCTTCCAGTGTCAGAAGGAAATGTTCAGATTGGCATTGAGCCATTAGCACCTAGACGGATGCTGCGATCGCAACGAGAAGCCGGAGCTTCCAACAGCGCGTTACCAAGCAGGAGTTGGATAACGGGTGTATAGACCGATTCTGCGTGTTACACACGCAAAATCGGTCTGTAGAGCGAGTGTCACGTCGCGACACTCGCTCTACAGACCGTTCGTTGACCTTACCTGTCTTTATGGCTGAGCAGGTGCAGGGGCCGCTGATGGAGCCGTATTTACTGGATTCTGAGGCAGTGGAGCCGTATTGCTCGGTGGTGCTGCTTCTGGCACGTCAGGTTGAGGTGCTGAAGGAGATTGAGGTGCAGGAACGTTGATGTTAACATCCGGCGGCTGGGTAACATTGACGTTCGGAGGTTGGACGTTAACAGTTGGGGGTTGCTGCTGAACCGGAGATTGTTGAACCGGAGCTTGCTGAACCGGAGCTTGCTGAGTACTATTCCGGTTGAAAACAAACATAGCTGTAATGATACCCACCAGCGCAATTAGCGCAATCCCCAAAGCGAAGCTACCTGCGGCATTTGCATTGTCGCGCGCAATTTCGCTTTCCCGACGATATTCAAGCTGGCGTTCAACTCGGTCACGCTCTAGGCGATCGCGTTCGTTTATATCTCTCATGATTTTAAATAGAACTCAACTAAAACAGATGATTCAAGGGTGATTTAACAGGGGGCGAGCCACTAAATAAATCGTCTTGATTGCTAACTAGATTGAACGTAACCTGTAATACGTGTCTGGCAGTTCTACCCCAAGCGAGACTCCGCCCGAACCGTAAGATGGATCTTGCTCAGGTATAAAGTTTCTATAGGAATTAGCAGAAAATACTTAGACGCCCGACTACACCTACCAAGGAGCATGGATACATTAAAACCAAATTTTTAATTTGGGAACGTGCGGCAGAAACGCACGTTCCCAAATTAAGTTTCGAGTTTATTAAATCTGCGATCCTTAGGGACTTGGCGCCTGGGGGTATGCGCCTTCCCAAGGCCCGATGGGTTGCTCTGGAAGGTCTTCTGTATGATTTTCTTCCTTGTAAAGCCGCAAACCCCGCGCCTGATAATTTGCCAACGCGTGAGGGCCATCGAGATTACAGGTATGTACCCATACTCGCCTTGCACCCATCACCCATGCCTGATGGATGCCAACCGTTAACAAGTGCCCACCGATGCGTTTTCCAGTGAATTGGCGCAGCAAGCCAAAATAGGCAATCTCGACGTTACCCTCTGCCTGTGCTTCTAGCTCGATATAGCCAGCAGGAGTGCCTGACAAATACGCAACCCAGGTTTGTAGTTCTGGTCGATTCAGGTAGTCAAACCACTGGTCATACGTCCAACTCAGCCGATTCAACCAATACCAATCGCCTCCCACGCTGGTATAGAGAAAGCGGTTTAGCTCTGGCGATGGAATCTCAGCTTGCATCACCTGGAGGTCGGGATTATCGGTTAATGCTGGTCGGAGTTGATCCGGATGGAGCATTTCAAGATACCAGGTTGTGACTGGGGTGAGCATGGGTGTTGGGGAGATTAGGAGAGATGGGGAAGGTGGGGAGATGGGGAAGGTGGGGGAGCAATTTTCATTATGCAAGTTAGTGGCCGTGTCAGTGTGCTTGCGGCACTGGCACTGTCGCTGATAGCGGGTTTTGTGTGTTCGTTGGGTATGCAAAACTTGCGATCGATTCAAACTATGGCAATCGAAGGGTTAGTTAGGACGGGGTGCAGGAATAGCCTAATGGGACGTGCGCGTCGCGCACGTCCCATTAGGCTATCGAATTCACATCAGGTTCAATGGAAGGGCTGGCTTCACCCGGTGGGCCAAAACAAGACTGGCAAGGCTGAGTAAGAAGCCAAAACTAATGAGGGCTGGCATGACCCCAATGCGATCGCCCACAAAGCCAACCAGAATGCTCGGTAAACCAAATCCTAAGTAGGCACAGAGAAAATAACCCGAAACGGCACGCGCACGCTGGCTTCCCCCTAAACGCGACACTTCTGCCAGACCTCCCAAATAGGTAAAGCCATAGCAGGCTGATCCGGCGATCGCCGCTCCTCCCAGCACCAGAGCTAAATTGCCCAACCACGCTCCCAGCAGCAGGGTTCCATAGCCTGTGGGGAGAAGTATGAAACCAATCGTTAGCGATCGCGACGAGCTAAGGTTGCGAGCGAAGGGTTGGATGGCTGCCCCACTGCCATTGACGAGAAACAGCGCCAGTCCTGTCCATACGGTGAGTTGATGTTGAGCCAGTTGGGCGGGAATGACGGTGATCACCATTCCGGTAACGGCCCAGGCCAGCGCGATCGCCAGTCCAGCCAATCCGGCTCCTTTAGGGAAGAATGGCGATCGCAGTAGTGTTCCACCAGTAGCGCGTTGAGGTGGCAATTGCGAAACACAAATCAGGCATATCAACGTTGCCACCAAAACAGCCCAGTAGCTGAGGGGGACGGGTGTCAGGTGATGCAGCAGTACGGCATTGGTAAACAAGGCTCCACCGCCAAAGCCCACTGAGGTCATTACGGCAACATAGGCGGCAGCGCGGGTACCACCATCCGGCATGAGGTCGGCCAGATAAGCGGTTCCGGCTCCTACCGTTAAACCGACTCCAACGCCCTGAAAAATCCGGGCGGCCAGCAGCGTGGACATGGTAGGGCTGAGAATCATCAGGACTGTCGCCAGGGCTGCCGATGTCAAACCTGCCAAAATCACAGGCTTACGGCCAATGCGATCGGATATTCCACCCAGCAGCAAGAGCACAGGCAGCAATCCAGCCACATAGGCCGCAAAGACGATCGCCGTTAACCCATTGCCATACCCTGCTGCCTCAGCATAGGCACGATATAGCGGCACCTCCAAATTGACAGCAGCCGTGACTAGAAAGAGCGCAGCAGAGACAATCGCAACAGACAGATTCATAGGCAGAAGGCCGAAGGCAGAAAACCCCGTAGAGACGCGCTACCAGCGCGTCTCCCCCAAATATAGCGATCACAACAGCGATGAAAACGTCGGAACGTGGTGATTACAACAGCGATCGCCCATATTGTTTCACGGCATCCGGCAAAGGAATATCGGGCGACAGTTTCGGATCATTAACTGGCATCTGTGCCACCACCCGCAGCGGAATTTCCCCAGCCCATACAGGAATCGCGTAATCCGCTTCATCATCTACAGGAGGCCCACTGCGAATCTTGGCCGATGCTTCTGTTAGCGGGAGTGACAAGACCAGCGTTCCAGCCAGTTCTTGAGGCGTTGGAGGCCGCACCTCATCCCATCGCCCAGGAATAACATGTTCCGTAAAGGCACGCAGCGCTTCCATCTTCTCGTCTGAATCATCAACCACCGTCGCCGTTCCAAATAGCACGACCGACCGATAGTTCATCGAATGATGGAAGGCCGACCGAGCCAATACCAAACCATCTAGAAGCGTCACACTAACGCAGACATTAACCCCACCCTTGAGCGTGCGAAGCATTCGGCTGGCAGGCGAACCGTGGATATAAAGCGTGTCATCAACCCGCCCATAAGCCGTTGGAATGACGTAAGGCTGCCCATCCACCGCAAATCCAACCTGACAGACTAATCCCTCATCCAAAATTTTTTCGACATCGGTACGCTCATAGCTGCCCCGTTTTGGAAGCCGCTTGACGGTTGTACGGGATGTTGGCGTCAACCGTTCAGAACTCGTTGATGATTCGGTAGGACTCATAAAGCTTGACGTTTGCAAGAGATACTGTCAGCGTAATGAGTATAAGTGGACTTGTACAAGTGCCACTTTTAAGCAAATTAACCAGTCCACTTATGGATTTTGTCATTACGCTCAGCGACCACGCTCTCCTGCCGCTGCACCGTCAGCTTTATGAAGAACTGCGGCGTGCGATCCTCACAGGTCGTCTGTCGCCTAGGCAGCGAATTCCATCGACACGCGCGTTAGCGAAATCGCTCGGCATCTCGCGCGCAACGGTAACACTGAGCTACGAACAACTGCTGAGTGAGGGCTATTTAGAAACTGCAATGGGTTCGGGAACGTTCGTGTGTGCGCAACTGCCCGATGATCTGCTGCAATCCGGCCCTGTCGTAGACGATCGCCCCTCTACACCGCGTTCTATCCAGCTATCCACGTATGGAGCAACGTTGACTTCAGCAGAACTCATTCGGCTCCCTGACCCGGCGTTGGCGATTAACTTTAGCTATGGGCGGCCAGCATTTGACCAGTTTCCAATGGATCTTTGGCGCAGACTGGTGTCGCGCTACTGTCACCTCAACCCAGACATGATGGACTATGCCACGGATTCGGGTGGTTATTTTCCGCTGCGAGAGGCGATCGCCCGCTACCTGTCTCGTGCTCGTGCCGTTCAGTGTGATCCTCAGCAAGTGATTATCATCAACGGGTCTCAGCAAGCTCTGGACTTGATGACGCGACTGTTGGTGAATCGGGACGATCGCGTTGCCTTAGAAAACCCCGGCTATTTAGGCGCACGTCGTACCTTTTTGGCCTATGGGGCTTGTCTGTGTCCGGTTCCTGTCGATGCATCCGGCATGGTGGTCTCGGATTTGACGGCCATACCGGATGTAAAACTGGTGTACGTCACTCCGTCGCATCAATTTCCCACAGGCGCGGTGCTATCTTTACCTCGGCGGTTAGAGCTACTGGCCTGGGCGCAGAAAACTGGAGCTGTGATTTTGGAGGATGATTACGACAGCGAATATCGTTATGGAGGTCGGTCTGCGACCCAAGACAATCGCCCGATTCCAGCGCTACAGGGATTGGATACGGGCAGTTCTGTGATTTATATCGGCACGTTTTCCAAAGTGTTATTCCCGGCTCTGCGGCTGGGATATCTCGTGGTGCCACCGAATCTGGTCGATCTGGTGATTCGGGCAAAATGGCTGTCCGATCGGCAATCGCCTCTGTTAGAGCAGTATGTACTTACCGATTTCATCAATGAGGGGCATTTAGAACGCCATATTCGCCGGATGCGATCGCTGTACGATCAGCGGCGGCACTGTTTGGTTCATGCTCTTACCACTCAGCTTCAGCATCGCGTCACAATTCTGGGAGAAAATGCTGGAATTCACGTGATGGTGAAATTTCACACTGACCTGACGGATGCTGAAATCCTGAGTCGGGCCGCTCAAGTGGATGTTGGGTTAACGTCCGCTCATCCTTACTATTTGAACGGTGGTGCTTCGGGTGAATTTATCTTCGGCTACTCAGAACTCTCTGAACCCCAAATTTTAGAAGGGATGCGACGTCTAGCTAGCGTTCTGTAACAACTGACCACCAATTGCGGATTTGGCGCTCTCAACGGGCGCACCAAACCCGCAATCGATGACAGTAGCCTCGCCGCAGGCGAGGCTACTGTCATCGATTTGCATCACGAGAATTGCTGGAGTGGCAGACCTATACCTTGACGGTCATGCCTTAAATAAGAGATGATGATCTACTGGTTGTTTATTTTTGTTCGGATCAGGTTTTGGAATCGACAAAAGTAGGGGCGATCGCTTAGCGAATCAACCTGCTACCTGTACGGCAACGAGTGAAGTAAAGCATGGCATACGCAATTATCGAAACAGGCGGCAAGCAGCTCCGGGTTGAACCCGGTCGCTTTTATGACGTTGAACGGCTTGCAGTGGACGAAAACGGATCGGTTACGATCGACCGCGTTTTGTTTGTAGAAAACGATGGTGACATCTCGATTGGTCAGCCGTTTGTAGCAGGTGCAACGGTAGATGCAACCGTGCTGCGCCATTTGAGAGGCCGCAAGATCATCGTTTATAAAATGCGACCCAAAAAGAAAACTCGCAAAAAGCAAGGCCATCGTCAAGAGTTGACTCGCCTGATGATTAACGGCATTAATCTGAATGGCACGTCGGTGGGTAGCTCTACGGCTACTGCATCTGCGGCGGATGCATCCGCGTCTGATGATGCTGAGGCTTGAGGGTTAAAGTTCATCGTCAGATCTAAGGCTAAGCCTGCATCAAATTCTCTTACAGCACTTAGCCTGCTGAATCATCACGTTAAGCTAGGGTTAGATAAAACGGAGAGGCGAACATGGCACATAAGAAAGGTACAGGTAGTACCCGTAACGGACGTGACTCAAATGCTCAGCGCTTGGGCGTTAAGCGCTATGGGGGACAAGTTGTTCGAGCTGGCAACATCCTGATTAGACAGCGTGGCACAAAGGTTCATCCCGGCACCAATGTTGGTCGGGGTAGCGATGATACCCTCTTCGCGCTGGTTGATGGAGTGGTAACCTTTGAGCGTCGCGGTAAAGGACGCAAAAAAGTCAGCGTTTATCCCGTAGCGGCTGCCGCAGAAGCATAAATCAAACGTCTGAACTATTCAGGAGGGGGAGCGATCGCTCCCCCTCTTGCTGTTTGAGGAAAAATCGCGCTATGTCGGGTTTGGCATTGCCAAACCCTTACGGTATCTATCGCATCTCCAATTCAAATTGGTATCAGCCTCTTAAAAACAGTTGAGTGATGTAATACGTGCTGCCGACTCGCCAGACGCCCACCCCGGTCTCGCGAAAAACAGGACGCAAAATGTTTTCCCGATGGCCGGGGCTTTTCATCCAACCATCGATCGCTACGGGGACAGGTTGCGCGATGTTGGTGCTCTTAAATAAGTTTTCACCCACGACCCAATACACAATGCCTCCGGCTCTGACTCGCTTAGCCAGTGTGCTACCATCCGGGCCAGTATGGCTAAACGTATTGTGTTGGGCCATAAGCTGGCTATAACGACGGGCCACTTCTGCCAGTTTCTCATTGTTCGCCAGTGTGGTTAATCCATGCTCCTGCCGAATGGCATTAATGCGATCGCGCACACTGGTTTCCATCGCGGATGTCGTTGGCGATTGCACCGGACGACTGGGCAAGGAGCGATCGCCCAACGGCAATTCATCCAGATGGGGCAGTGGTGGTAGATATTGTTGAACCTGCTCACACCCTGCACTATTTAAAAGCGTCAGGAGGCCAAAGGGTAGAAACCAACGAGAAAGCGATCGCCGAATGGGATGCTTCAATGTGCAATGGGATTTCATGAAATGGTTAGCTGTAATCTGGCACTAGTACAGCAAAACAAACGTTTTGAAAGGGGTGAAGGGGTGGAACCCCTGCTTGGGAACTTCGCCTCAAACCTCGATGTTGCAGAATTTAGTGTTTGCAACACTAGCGATAGAAAAAAGCCTCTGCGATCGCAGAGGCTTTTTTTATTAGTGCTGCTCAATCAATAGGAACCACAGGAAGCATTGTCAAGTTAAAGTTTGAGCTGAAGATCATGGATAAATAAAACCAAATTTTTAATTTTGGAACGTGTGGCATTGCCGCACGTTCCAAAATTAAGTTTCGGGTTTTGTTAAATCCACGCTCTTTAGTAAGCGCTACGACGAGACAACGCGTAGTAGATCGCCAGAGCAATAATGGCACCGATTACGGCTACAACGATACCGCCAATGCTGAGACCAGATGCCGTTAAAGCAAGCGTCCCACTGGTCAACAGATTATAGAGGCTACCGCCAACGAAGGCACCTACGATACCTAGCAGCATTGTGCCTAAAATACTATTACTTTGATTGCCAGGATATACTGCTTTAGCGATCGCGCCAGCAATCAGACCCAATACGATCCAAGCCAAGATATTCATTGCTATCTCTCCAGTTATTAAATGAAATTTGTGCTGTACTCGTGTTGTAACAGAGCGTTTCAATCCAACCGTTTTGTTAACTCAAGATTAACAGGAGAATCCTATGTGGCTTGACTACCACAAGAGGGATATACGCTCCTGCGAAAGGAAGACTTCCATAGGATTGGGCTGTATTCCTCTGATAAAACTCTCACTAATTAGCTTGACCAACGTGAATTTGATGGTGCTGTTTCAGCCGCGCAGCGTGCAGGGTCCCTGTGTGGGCATTCGTCGAATTCACGTTCTTAATGAAGGGCTTGGCTCAAAATTAAGTTTGATATTACTCGATTGATTCTTATTAAGAATTAGAGCTGAATCAATCTATATTGGTTGAAGATTACTCTTGATAAAATTGCTTTTTTGAGTAGTGTAATTTCTGAAAACAAACTAGCTTTTGCGTGAATTTAGATCGCGTGTTTTACAGTAACTCGTCATGCAATCCTTTAATCATCAGGCTAACGAACGGCCACTAGGTTCTCACCCTATCCAAACGTCGCAGCCTAAAGATTGGACGTGGCCATTCTGGTTTACGCTTCCTCTCTATCCCTACAAATGGCGGCGAACGATTCGAACTGAAGTTATTCAAAATACCATCTGGACATTTGACCAGCCGCACGGCATTCTCTACACGGTTATTCCGATTCGCATGACCGTTGTGAAACTGGAAACGGGCGGGCTGTTTGTGTATGCGCCGACCGCCCCAACCAACGAGTGCATTCAGTTGGTGAATGAATTGGTGGCGGAGCATGGCGATGTGAAATACATTCTGTTGCCGACCAGTTCTGGCCTGGAACACAAAGTATTTGTAGGGCCGTTTGCACAGCAGTTCCCGCAGGCTCAAGTGTTTGTCGCGCCGCATCAGTGGAGCTATCCATTGAATCTGCCGCTGAGCTGGCTCGGCTTTCCGCCCCGACGAACCCATGTTCTGCCGGAGGATAGCCATCAAGCCCCGTTTGCTGACGAATTTGACTATGCCGTGCTGGATATTAATCTGGGGCGAGGCTCCTTTGCGGAAGTCGCCCTGCTGCATCGGCGATCGCAGACATTGCTGTTGACAGATACGATCCTGTCTGTTCCAGAACATCCTCCTGCGATTTTGGAGCAAGACCCTTATCCTCTGCTGTTTCATGCCAGAGATAGCGCGACGGAGCCCATTGAGGATACGCCAGAAAACCGCCGGAAGGGATGGCAGCGCATTGCCCTGTTTGCAATTTACTTTCGTCCAGCGGCAGTGGAGCTAGCAGGGTTTAAGCAGACCTGGCGCGATGCTCTCCACGCTCCCGATCGATCTCGTAAAGCCTATTTCGGGCTATTTCCGTTTCGCTGGCAGCACCACTGGCGATCGTCGTTTGCAGCCTTGCGGAATGGAGGCCATCCCTTCGTCGCGCCCATTCTGCAAACCTTGATTTTGATTCAAGCGCCCCGGCGGGTGCTGGATTGGGCTGACCAGATTGCCCAATGGAATTTTAGCCGTATCATTCCCTGCCATTTTGATGCTCCGATCGCGATAAATCCCCGTCAGTTTCGCGCTGCCTTTGAGTTTCTAGAGCCAACCCTTTCTAAACCAGAAGACCTTTCGAACGATAGTCATCATTTCATGACAGAGGATTTACGATTCATCCAGGATTTAGAGGCAACGTTAATGAAACTTGGCGTTGCTACCCCACCTCGCGAACGTTGAGCGATCGCCTCTATATATTGTCTAACGCCATCTTCGAATTCATCTAAGGTTCATTTCAATCTGGAGATGTAGCGCTTATCACTACTATCGAGACAAAATCAGCCAATTGACGGAGGTGACAATCAGTTTTTAAAACGGTAAAATTAGATACAGAAGAAAAATCGTTCATCCCCTCTGCTCTTGTGCGAGATGAGTGGGACGGAAGTAGGGGCCACCCCGAAGGAACGCGCTTCTCTTCACCCAATTACGATTGATTCTTTGGAGAAGCGGAACTATGAAACTCATTTATCGCGGTGTTAGCTACGAGTACGATCCCAGTCAAATCCCATCTGGTAACACAGGACGGCCTGTTCGAGCCAAACAGCCATTTAAAGGACTTTATACGCTGATTTATCGGGGCGTTACGACTGAAGTGGACCCAACTAAGTCTGCTGAAGTGCTTCCCCCAGCGGAATATGACCTGGTTTATCGTGGGTCTGCTTACCATGTTAGCCGTGATGCAGCGGGTGTAACGACGGCCACCAATCAGCCTGCTGGTTTGACCAAGATGACGATTCCTTCAACGATGCCCAAACACTACATTGCGAAAGTGCATCAGGCGAATCTGATGGAAAATTTGCAGCGTCGGCTGAAAGTCGCTCAAGAAAAAGGCGATCAAAAGTTAGTTGAACTGCTAGAAGCAGAACGCCGCCAAATCGCAGCGAATGGCTAGAGCTGCGCTAGGTTTTAAGATTGGGGGTAACGAGGCACGCTGGCCTGGTTACCCCTAATTTTTGTGGATGTTTAATGTGAATTTGACGAACGGGTTTTTGGGAAAGTGGCGCGTCGCGCCACTTTCCCAAAAACCCGATTTTGCGTGATGTTTACTGAAATTGCTGGGCATAAAACCGGGCGTAGCGATCGCCCTTCTCCAGCAATTCAGCATGAGTGCCCGACTCGACCACGCGACCTTGCTCCATCACCAGAATGCGATCGGCGCGGCGAACGGTGGCGAGACGATGAGCGATGATAAAGACCGTGCGATCGCGCATCAAGCGTTCCAGAGCTTCCTGTACCAGAGCTTCCGATTCAGAATCGAGGGCAGACGTGGCTTCATCCAGAATCAAAATGCGGGGATTCAGCAACACAGCACGGGCGATCGCAATACGCTGACGCTGTCCGCCAGAGAGATTTACCCCCCGTTCACCAACCCAGGTCTGGTAGCCATCGGGAAACTGGGAGATGAACTGATGCGCGTTGGCGACTTCTGCCGCCCGTTGAACTTTCTCCAGGTCGAAACTGGCTTGACCGAAGGCGATATTTTGGGCGATCGTGCCGGAAAACAGAATGGTTTCCTGCGGAACGATCCCAATCTGTCGTCGCAAACTGCGCAGCGTCACATTCCGAATATCGGTACCGTCGATCAAAATCTGTCCGGCTTGAGGATCGTAAAAGCGCGGCAGGAGATTCACTAATGTCGTTTTTCCTGCTCCAGATGCACCCACCAGGGCGATCGCTTCTCCGGGAAACGCCAGTAAATTGAGCTGCTTTAACACAGATTGATCGGGTTGATAGCTGAAGCTAACGTCTCGGTATTCCACTTTTCCGGTCACGGGGGGAAGGGCGATCGCGCCCGGTTTTTCGACCACCGCAGGCCGAATTGCCAGCAGTTCAAAAATTCGATCAACCGAGGCTTCGCCCTGCTTAAATTCGTTGTAATTGCTGGTTGTAATCGAGATCGGGTCGATCAGCAGCGCTACAGCCGCAATGTAGCTGACAAACTCCGCTCCGGTCAGATTGCCCTGTGAGATCTGCCAACCGCCCAGCAAAAACAGCAGCAGCACGCTCATCGCTTCTAGAAAACCGACCACCGGGAACTGAATCGCCTTCAGTCGTTCTGTCGAATACTTGGCCTGACGATTGCGCTCGGCTTCACGGCTAAAGCGGGCAATCTCATACTCTTCTGCCGCAAAGGCTTGCACCAGCCGAATGCCGCTAAAGACTTCGGTGAGCAGGGCAGACAGGTCGGATACGCGACTCTGGCTGCGGCGCGAGTAGACCAAAAGCTGTTGCCCAAATCCACCGATCAGAACGCCCATTAATGGCGCGATGACCAACGATGCGATGGTAAGCTGCCAGTTCAAATACACCATGTAGCCCAGCACGACGATTAGTTGCAGAATGCAGGGTACAAACTGATGAAAGACTTTGTTGATGACCTCCCCGATCCGGTCAACGTCCTCGGTCATGCGATAGCT
>DATNPS010000421.1:0-5227 GCA_036703095.1 Crinalium sp.
GGCTGGAGGAATATTAATTCTAATCAGCTATCTGGCCTTTTTGAGAAGCTGGTGGATTCCGGTTGTGCCTCCGCTGCTGGCCCTATTTGGCTCGGCCATTGTTGTGACCGGATTTATTGCTCAGATGGCAACGGAAATCCGTAGAACCTTTGGGCGCTATTTATCAGATGAAGTGGTAACGAGTCTACTCGAAACGCCAACCGGATTGCAGATGGGTGGCGAGAAGCGCAAAATCACGATCCTCATGTCCGATCTGCGCGGTTTTTCAGCGATTTCAGAGAGCCTTCCCCCCGAACGCGTGGTCAAGCTGCTGAATCTTTATCTGGAAGCGATGACCGAGATCATTTCCCAGTACGGCGGCATGATTAATCAGGTGATCGGCGATGGCATGGTGATCTTCTTTGGAGCCTTAACGCAGAAACCGGATGATGCTGAACGGGCTATAGCTTGTGCAATTTCCATGCAGCTTGCAATGGACGCGGTTAACCAGCGCAATCACTGTATGAATTTGCCAACGATTGAGATGGGCATTGGCATCAATACGGGTGAGGTGATTGTCGGCAATATTGGCTCTGTGAAACATGCGCAGTTTACGGCGATCGGTAGTGATGTAAATCTGGCTGACCGCATTGAGTCCTTTAGCGTTGGCGGACAGGTGCTCGTGTCTCAAGCGGTGGTGGATGAAGTGCCGACCTTGAAGACGCGACGGCATATTGAGGCAAGCTTTAAGGGAATGCACACACCTATCGTGTTGTATGACGTGAGTGGGATTGGTGGCTCGCATCAGTTAAACCTGCCTGATCCTAAAAGCCATTTGAATCCATTGAAATACACTATTCCGATTGAATACACCCTGGTTGAAGGAAAGCGGCTGGTGGGTGATGCGATTCGCGGAACGCTGGTGAAAGTGTCTGGACGGGGAGCCGAAATTCACTCAGAGGTGGCGATCGCTCCCCTCAGCAACATTCGCATTATTCTGCTCACCCATTTGCATCGCAGCATTGTCAATGAAGGCATTTATGCCAAAGTCACCGATACGGCTTTGGACAATCCGGCAGGGTTTCGGGTTCATTTCACCAACATTTCACCCTGGATGATCAAAACGCTGCTGAAACTGACGATTAAACCCTCTACATCATCTGTTTTTACAACCGAGCGAAAATCTAGCTAATTTGAATTCGATAGTGCCATTGCACCCCATCCTAATTTAACTGGCTACGGCTATTGGCTACGGCTATAAGATCAGGCGGCGATTGGAGAACGAAGGGCGATCGGCGGAACACCGGGTCTGGCGATGAAATATCCCTGTACCAGAGTGGCTCCGTTTTCGCAAACCCAATTCAATTCTTCAGCCGATTCGATGCCTTCAGCGATCGTTTTGATCTCAAGCTGATGCGCAATCTCTAGTAATTTTTGAGTGATCAACGCTTTATAGGCATCCTGATGAACGTTGCGAATCAGTTCCATATCGAGCTTGATAAAGTCGGGCTTCAGTTGATGCACTAAATTTAGGTTGGAATATCCCGCCCCAAAATCATCCAGCGCGACTAAAAATCCAGCCTCTCGATAAAAGTCTAAAATCCGCTTGAGATGGTTCACATCCTGAACGCGATCCGACTCTACCACTTCAAACACAACTCGATTTTGCGGAATGCCCGCCTCTTTCACGGCACTAACCGTCGATCGCAAACACGCGACCGGATCATAAATTGATCCAGGAATAAAATTAATGAAAAGATAATCTTTAATTTGATGGTGTGCAGCCTGCTGAATGGCACTGCGTCGAGCGGCCAGATCCAGTTGCGGCAGGATATCTGCACTGCTTGCAACACTGAGCATTTGGGCAGGGGCGATCGCCTCACCCTGTTCCGAAATTCCTCTCAGTAGCGCTTCTTGGGCAAACACCTGAGACGGATCATGTGCCCAAACGATCGGCTGAAAATGAGTTGTAATGCGGCCTTCATTCAGCAAGGACAGCAGCCAATCGGCCTGACTCAATCCAATAATTTGTTGCAGCGACGTAACGCGTGGAAAGTCGCAAAGCTGAGGTTCGGATGAATCCGATAACAAAAGCGCCTTGGTGCTTTTCAGTTCTGGCTCACTCAACGTGGAGTTTAGAAGTTTACCAATGTTATACAGCTCAGAATGATGGAGCAGCAGCTTTAACCCCTGCTCGATGTGGAGAACCTCGTTAATTCCGGCTTGCCTCAAGCGATCATAGGTTTTCGCTAAACTGTGCCCTACGGGAAACCAAAGAAAAAGTGCCCCCTCGCTTAAGACAGAAGCAGGCGGCATTTCGCAGCGGTTACAGCGCTTACGTTTAGATGGACTAATCGATTCTGCGGGTGGCAGCACGGAGGATGGCTGAAGTGAGCCAGGGGATTCTCGGTCGTCTTGAATCATTCTGCGTTGAGAGGTTGGGACGAATGAAGCTTGATCAGAATTTATACTTAGTAACAATCACATCTCTAATGAAGCGGTAGATACTATTAAGAATTGTTCAATTATATTAGAAGTTTGGACGGTAAAGTATATCCGTCCTTAGTTCGATGTTCCTTGATAGGTTGCTAAAGCGACGTCCGAACATTCACCGAAATTAGCAAAATAGGCTGCATCTATTTGATACCAATTTGTTCAATGCCGCTGTTTTTGCTGCACCATAGTTTGCTTCAGCCTAAGTATGGGTACGGAAGTATTAGAGACCAAGCGATCGCCAGCAGGGATCACCCCGTACAATTCACATATCCTCTGCACTGTGAGCTATACCAGAACTGCCCGTTAGGATGGTTACTGCACGTCTAATTCGGTACGTTTCTTGAAAAGTCATCCTGAATCATCTGCACTCCAAAAATCAGCGGCTCACACAGGAGCCATCTATGCACTCGTAGCCTACACTGCCTGGGGACTGTTGCCGATTTACTGGAAATTTTTTGGTCAGGTTCCGGCAGTTGAAGTTTTGAGTCATCGGATCATCTGGTCGATGGTGTTTTTGACGGGATTGCTGTTTTTGCAACAGCGTAACGCTGAGTTGAAGCAGATTTGGCGATCGCCCCGTCAACTCGGAATTTTACTCACCACAGCCCTCCTGCTGACGTTTAACTGGGGACTGTATATCTATGCCGTGAATGCCAATCACGTTGTCGAAACCAGTTTGGGGTATTACATCAACCCGCTCGTTAGCGTGCTGTTGGGATTTCTTTTCCTCAAAGAGCGATTAAATCGCGGCCAATTTCTAGCCGTGATGTTGGCAACGTTGGGCGTCACTAATTTCATCTGGCATTTTGGTTCGGTTCCCTGGATTGCGCTGGGGTTGGCCTTCTCATTTGCTTTTTATGGTCTATTGCGCAAAGTGGCTGCCGTTGCGCCGATGTCAGGACTAGCGATCGAAACCCTGTTAGTAACACCTGCTGCGTTGGCTCTAGTGGCGTATTTAGCGGCAAGCGGCAAAGGCCATATGGGTGCGAATTGGACGCTCAATCTGCTATTTATGGGAGCGGGAATCGCTACGTCTCTTCCGCTTCTCTGGTTTAATAATGCGGCCAAGCGCTTGCGGCTTTCAACGCTTGGATTCTTTCAATACGTCGCTCCCAGTTTGCAGTTGATTATTGGTGTGTTTCTATATCACGAGCCGTTTACAATTACTCATGCCGTTACGTTTGGGTTTATCTGGTCGGCGCTGATCATCTTTTCGATCAGTTCTCTACGTTCTGCTAAAGATAATCATTGAGGAGCGTGAATTTAATAAAACCGAAACTTAAACCCTCCTTCAAAAGGACGTGAATTCGACGAACGGTTTTTTTGGAGAGTGGCGCATCGTGCCACTCTCTAAAAAGCCGATTTTGCGTGCACGTAAAATCGGGCTATCAAATTTATTCTCAAAAGAAGCGCAGCAAACTAGAAGCCCTCTTGAAACGGGGATTTAAGAGAGTCAAGCAGAGGTTTAGCGGTTCAGCCAAGATGTGTGTATATCGTGAGCAAGGATGAAAATAAGTTCGGTTGTTGCTTTTAACACATCTATCTTTAGATAGAAGAAAGTCTCTTTAATTAATCTCCAAGAGCAGATGGAAGTGAAGATTAATCTCTTTAGGATGGATAGGTTGAACGAACTTCAGTAACAGACGCTCACAATCTTGAAAGCGCTTCAAAGATTCAGGAGGTAATCATGCAGCATTCTCTCAACCCATCTAAATTTCAACATAAAGTCGGTATTGCGAGCATTATTAGCGGACTGATGTTGGGTTTATCCGTCCTTCCGTCTCTTGCTCAGACATCTCCTCGCTCGGTTCTTAATCCCTGTCCCAGCCTGTACTATGAGGAACCGCACAATACTAATCGATTAGTTCCGCCAGGATGTCCACCCAATGCCGCAACTCAGCGAGTAATGCAGGAAGGCGGGCTACCCGCTCGTCCGCTCAACAATTCTGCACCCGCTGCACCTGCCATTTCTGATACTACCCTCACGACTCCGGATTCCTCTAACGTCACGCCTTCTACGTTGCCAACTCTGGAAAGTACTCAGAGTGCGATCGCTACTATCACGCCCACGGCTGGAGCCGTTAATGTCCGACTGCGGAATGACACCAACACAGGCATTACCTATCAGGCCACGGGTTATACGCAAGAACGGACGCTGACTCCAGGGCAAGAAATTGTGCTGCAAGATTTGCCGACGCCCGTCACGATTAATATTGTGCGGCAGGATAATGGGCTGATCCAGGTTAAGCCGATTTCGACTACTGAGTCGGGATTGTTGGCTATTTCTTTAGATGAAACGGCTGATCTGGGCCAAAGTCAACGCACCATTCGAGTTCAGAGCGATGGTCAGGTGTTTGCCTACTAATGTGAATTCAACAAGCGCGCAAGAACGTGCGATGCGCGTCGCGCATCGCACGTTCTTACACCGTTTCATCTGCACGTCATGCGGCTGAAACGGTGCTACCAAATTCATGTCTTAAGTCCGAGATCTCCCAGCTCTCGAATTTGCGCATCGCTATAGCCGACCGATCGCAATGGAGCAATCACATCTCGCTGGAGGTCGGGCACATAGCACGCGACGAGGCTAGCCTCATTGGCCGGAACAATTCGTACCTCACCGATCGCCGCAGGCAAGATGCACGATTCTCCTTGCGCTAACGATTCGGTGCCTCCCTCGTACTCTAAATGAACGATCGCACTTCCTACGTTGCTGAGAGTTGTGCAGCGATGCGGATGCGACGGTTCTACATGC
>DATNPS010000435.1:0-4419 GCA_036703095.1 Crinalium sp.
AACTCAAAACGGCTCTAGATTGGAACCCGCAGTTAGCAATTAACCCCGAAAAAACTGCTCAAGAGTTTGCTGCAAAAGGTCAAGCTGAACAACTAGTAGTCAAGGCTAAACAATTGGCGAGGCAAGGCGAGATTAAGGACGCGATCGCCTCCTTCATCCAGGCCCAACAGCTTGATCCAGATCTGCAAATTCCCTTTAACGCTTGGGATACTCTCTGTTGGCACGGTAGCTTGCGCGAGTTTGCCAAAGATGTCGCATTTGCTTGCGATCGCGCCGTTAACCTGATTCCTAATGACTGGTCGCCTTTAGAGAGTCGTGGCGTTAATCGAGTCAGACGAGGTGATTTTAAGGGAGCGATCGCTGACTTTAAAGCTGCGATCGCCGTTGCACCGGATGATGAATCCAAAACAAGGTGGCAAACATGGATTGCCGATCTACAAGCGGGTAAAAACCCATTGACGCCTGACGTCATTCAGACCTTGCTCAACTAATGAGTTGTGCTGCAAGCAGTTCCAACAAACAAAAGCGATCGCCTCTTCAATGAAAAGCGATCGCCTCTTCAAATACCTATTGCAGATTCACCAATCAGGTGATCACCGTTGGTTTATCCATTCCGGTAAGCGTGTGAATTTGGGCAATCTCATCAGCAATGGAGATTAGGTCTGCCAATGCTACCTGCGGATCAAGATTGTGTTTGGCGATGTTGGGTTCATAGCTTTCCAGATACACCCGCAGCGTCGCGCCTTGAGTGCCCGTTCCCGAAAGGCGATAGACAATTCGAGAACCATCGGTAAAGCCAACGCGAACGCCCTGATTCTTGCTGACGCTGCCATCTACCGGATCGGTATAGCTAAAGTCATCGCTATATTCCACTTCGTAGGAACCAAACGTCTTGCCCTTCAATGTGGGAATAGCATTGCGCAAGTTCGTGATCAGCGTATTGGCGCGATCGCTATCTACGCCTTCATAGTCGTGACGCGAGTAGTAATTGCGGCCATACATCTGCCAGTGCTCGCGCACGATTTGTTCAACCGATTGCTGACGCACAGCCAGGATATTCAGCCAGAACAGAACCGCCCACAGACCATCCTTTTCGCGGATGTGATTCGAACCCGTACCAAAGCTTTCTTCACCACAAAGGGTAGCTTTACCTGCATCTAGCAAGTTCCCAAAGAACTTCCAACCCGTCGGCGTTTCGTAGCATTCGATGCCCAGACGTGCCGCCACCCGATCCGGAGCCTGACTGGTCGGCATCGAACGAGCAATCCCGGCTAGACCCTCTTTGTAGCCGGGAGCGAGGGTCGCATTCGCGGCTAAGACGGCAAGGCTGTCGCTGGGAGTCACAAAGAAGTGACGACCCAAAATCATGTTGCGATCGCCATCTCCATCCGATGCAGCTCCGAAGTCGGGCGCATTGTCGCCAAACAGCAGTTCCACCAAATCATGGGCATAGACCAGGTTCGGATCGGGATGTCCGCCGCCAAAATCCTCTAAGGGTACGCCATTTTGCACCGTTCCGGCGGGTGCGCCTAAGCGTCGCTCAAAAATCGCGTTAGCGTATGGCCCTGTCACCGCATGAAGGGAATCCATACACATGCGAAACTGGCCGCCCGTCAACAGTTGGCGAATACGATCGAAGTCAAACAGCGATTCCAAAAGTTCTTCGTAATCGCGCACTGAATCGATCACTTCGACAACCACATCGCCCAATTGTGATTTGCCGATCGCATCCAGATCAACATCTGGCGCATCCACAATTAAGTAGCGATCGATTACTTTACTGCGATCGTAAATCGCATCCGTCACCTTTTCAGGAGCGGGGCCACCGTTGTCAATATTGTATTTGATGCCAAAGTCTTCATTAGGGCCACCGGGGTTATGGCTAGCAGAGAGAATGATGCCGCCAAACGCCTGATTTTTGCGAATCACACAGGAAGCTGCTGGGGTCGAGAGAATGCCGCCCTGTCCCACGAGAATGCGGCCAAAACCGTTAGCAGCTGCCATTTTCAAGATAATTTGAATGGCCTGGCGGTTGTAGTAGCGTCCATCGCCACCAACAACCAGCGTTTGTCCCTGAAAATTTTCTAAACTATCGAAAATCGATTGAACAAAATTTTCTAAATAGTTTGGCTGTTGAAACACCGGAACTTTTTTACGGAGTCCAGATGTACCCGGTTTCTGGTCGGAAAACGGTTTGGTTGATACTGTTTTAATTGTCATCTGGGTACTCATACCTCCTCAAGCTGAAGTTTTCGTCACAACTTGTTGCTGCACGCTAATTTGATTAGCACATGACTGCCCCTGTTCGATGTCGGTGATATTGGACAGGGTTGTTTCTGCAATATTCTGCAATGCTTCTTTGGTAAAAAAAGCCTGATGCCCCGTAACGATAACATTTGGGAATGTCATCAATCGTTCAAATACATCATCCTGAATGATTCTATTCGACAGATCTTCAAAGAACAAATCGGATTCCTGTTCATATACATCCAGCCCCAACGCCCCGACTCGCTGAGATTTTAGCCCCTGTACAACCGCCGTTGTGTCGATTAACGCCCCCCGACTGGTATTAATCAATACAACTCCAGGTTTCATCTGGGCGATCGCCTTTTCATCTACCAAATGATAGGTTTCTGGAGTCAGCGGACAGTGGAGCGAAATGATATCAGATCTCCTGAACAGCTCAGGCAACTCTACATATGTTCCACCCAGCGCTTCAAATTCCGGATTGTGATATGTGTCGTAGGCGACCAGCTTGCAGCCAAAGCCCTTCATGATTTGGCTGAACACAATACCAATTCTGCCCGTGCCAACAACGCCAACCGTGCGAGCGTGTATATCAAAGCCCAGCAAGCCGTCTAGAGCAAAGTTTCCTTCTCGTACCCGGTTATACGCTCGATGGATTCTACGATTGAGGGTCAGGAGCAACCCCACCGCATGTTCGGCCACCGCATACGGAGAATAGGCCGGAACGCGCACCACAATCATCCCTAACTGAGCCGCCACCTTCAAATCGACGTTATTGAATCCGGCACAGCGCAGGGCAATCAACCGAGTACCGCGAGAGGCCAGAATTTTGAGCGTGCTGGCATCGGCCTGATCGTTAACAAAGATGCAAACGGCAGGAAAACCAGAGGCCAACATTGCCGTTTCTCGATTCAGCTGGGGTTCAAAAAATACCAACTCATGCTCGTGGTCATAGTTGGCGATTTCTAAAAACTGGCGATCGTAAGGTTTGGTACTAAAAACGGCGACCTTCATAAGAATAAATACTTATTGTCTTTATTAAAGCAGACTCTATGAACAAATATGTCTTTCTTCAACGAAAGATTTAGGGTGAAGGTGCGATCGCACCTTCACCCTATGACAGAGACCGGATGGTTTCTAGTATTGCCGTAGCACCGCTGTCCCGGAACCGTCGAGACGGCGGTGTTACGAGATAGTCTAGGAGCGCGATCGCGCTGTTCCTTCTTCGCCCGCCTGAGAGGGGGAGTTGGAATCTCGCAGATCTCCGACTGGGATAGGGCCTTTTCCATCGGCTTCTGCACTGCCATACGTCCGCCACTTCCAGTTGCGAATTTCAGGCATGTCATCGCCATGCTTGTCGATGTATTGCCGATGTTCGATCAGTTTATTGTGAATCGCCTGCTTCACATGCGCCTTTTCGTACTTCAGACGAGGAATGCGATCGAGCACATCATCCGCCAAGCTAAACCGATCCACCTCATTCAAGACCACCATGTCAAACGGCGTTGTCGTCGTTCCCTCTTCCTTGTAGCCCCGGACATGGAAGTTGTGATGATTCGTGCGACGGTAGGTGAGACGGTGAATCAGCCAGGGATAGCCGTGGAATGCAAAAATGACGGGCTTATCGGGCGTAAAGATGCTGTCAAAATCAGCATCGCTCAAACCATGTGGGTGTTCTGTAGAAGGCTGAAGCTTCATCAGGTTGACCACGTTAACCACCCGCAGTTTGATGTCGGGAATGTGAGACCGCAAGAAATCCACGGCGGCCAGCGTTTCCATCGTCGGAACATCACCACAGCAAGCCATTACCGCATCGGGTTCTTCCCCTCTGTCATTGCTGGCCCACTCCCAAATACCAACTCCTTGAGTACAGTGTTTAATTGCGGCATCCATATCGAGATACTGCAAGGCGGGCTGCTTACCAGCCACAATCACATTCACGTATTGACGGCTGCGCAGGCAGTGATCCGCCACGGACAGCAGACAGTTGGCATCGGGTGGTAGATAAACCCGAATCACGTCGGCTTTTTTATTCATCACATGGTCGATAAATCCAGGATCTTGGTGAGAGAAGCCGTTATGATCCTGCCGCCACACGTGAGACGTGAGCAGATAGTTGAGGGAGGCGATCGGTCTGCGCCAGGGAATATGGCGGGTTGTTTTTAACCACTT
>DATNPS010000451.1:0-3487 GCA_036703095.1 Crinalium sp.
ACATGTTTCAACTGCTGGCAGCGATCGCCATCGTATAGCCCAAACACCGTCTGCAAGATAACCTGTAGCGAAATCTCTTGCATCACAGAACGGGCGATAAAAACGGTGCCTGGTTGCAGCTGAGCGACCGCCTTGTGGGTCAGATTCACAATCAACTCAGCATAGGTTCGCATCCGATCGCCATGAAACGGCGGCATCAACAGTTGGCGTCGGCGTCTGTGGCGATCGCCATTTAGCATAACGACTGAATAATCACCCAGCAGCGGTTTCAAAATCTGGTTCTCATCCCCCGATGCAACAAACTCCTGGCGATCGCCCGTCAGAATTTGCTGAATTCCCTGCGGATCGTTAACAAACACGAGTGAAGCTTTGCCTCCGATTACACGAGATTCAAACATCTCAGGATAATCGGCTGCCGCTTTTTCCATATAGCTGACCGGATTAACGATCCATTGAATCCGTTGCAGCCAGGACGGTGTATTGGGGCCAGGAAGGGATTTCATGTTGAAAGTGTAAGCAACTCCTAAAACGTATCATACGCTTAAGATCTGTATATCACACCCCCCATATCCAGTGATGACATCGGAATCCCTTTGCGAGAAGCACGATGTAGAATGATTGACAACTAAAATTTTGAACAACCAGTTTCGTAGGTTGGGTTGAGCAATGCTCAACCCAACCTACACAAAGTTATGAGCATTCTCTTGAGTTGCCGAGTGAATAGACTTTGGAAAATCGCGTGTGGATTTATAACCCTGTAACAAGTGTAAAATCCGCACGCGATTAGAGTACATAATTTAAAACTGAGCGTTACTAAATCCGTGTTCCTTAATGACCCACGCCTTGCGTTGTGAGATGTTGTAGGAATGTATCTACCGCGAATAAGTAACCCGGATCATTTAACTTATCGGCTGATACTCGGTTGCCGTTCACGGCAGCTTGTACAACATCTCGTGCTGTAATGCGGCCATGGGCATAACCTGAAGTTAGAGCATTGTATTTAGGAATGCCATAGTCTTGCAGATAGCCTTGATTGGCTAAAACTACAACTTGAAATGGACTGGCTTGAAAGGATTCGGCTTTAACGGCAGAGGGAGCGATCGCCGATAACAGTAAGACAGACAAGGTACTAACAATGAACCGTTTCATAGAAAAACTCCTGATTAAGTGAAGCGTTTATGGGCACGAAACAATATTTGAGTGAAGCGTTTGTGTTGTGAATTGTGCTTCTAGCGACCTATTTATGATGATGAAGGATGAATTTAAACGAACGCTAACAAGTGGATGAGAATATCCTGAGAAAAAATGAGAATTACCTGTTTAGTCAATAGAGCGTCACATTCTGTCTATTTCGTTCACAGTTAGATTGTGAGCTAAAGGTAAAAAAGGCAGTTCCAGCAATAGATTTCAGCTTTTCAGTCCGTTCGACTTGCAGGGGTGATCCCTGTATGGCATTGGGAACCTTGGACATCGCTTCTGCGGTAGAGTGAAGAAATAATCGACAGCGTACATAACAGATTCCATGACCAACCAAGCCCTGAGACAGGACACCATTGCCGCGATCGCCACTGCGATTGTGCCTCAGCAGGGCAGCGTGGGCATTGTGCGCCTATCGGGGCCAGAGTCCGTGGCGATCGCCCACACGCTGTTTCACGCGCCCGGTCAGCCAGCCTGGGAAAGCCATCGCATTCTCTATGGCTATCTCCGCCATCCAGAGACACAGCAATTGGTAGACGAAGCGCTGATGCTGCTGATGCTGGCTCCCCGGTCATATACCCGTGAAGATGTGGTGGAGTTTCACTGTCATGGTGGCATTATGGCCGTTCAGCAGGTTTTGCAGCTTTGCCTGGAGCAGGGCGCGCGATTAGCCGAAGCGGGAGAATTTACGCTGCGCGCCTTCTTGAATGGGCGCATTGATCTAACACAGGCTGAAGGCATTGCCGATCTGGTGGGAGCGCGATCGCCCCAGGCGGCACAAACGGCCCTTGTGGGCATTCAGGGCAAGCTGGCCCAACCGATTCGGCAACTGCGGGCGACCTGTCTGGATATTCTGGCGGAAGTGGAGGCGCGGATTGATTTTGAGGATGATCTGCCGCCCCTGGATGAAGCAGATATCAAACGTCAATTCGCGCAGGTGTTGCAGGAGGTTGAACACATTCTGGCCACGGCGGATCGGGGAGAACTGTTGCGATCGGGGCTGAAGGTGGCCATTGTGGGTCGGCCTAATGTGGGCAAATCGAGTTTGCTGAATGCCTGGAGCCGCAGCGATCGCGCCATTGTCACCGATCTCCCCGGCACAACTCGCGATGTGGTGGAATCACAACTGGTGGTCGGTGGGATTCCGGTGCAGGTGTTGGATACGGCGGGAATTCGCGATGCGACGGATCAGGTGGAGCGCATTGGAGTGGAGCGATCGCGTCAGGTGGCGCAATCTGCCGATCTTGTCCTGCTAACGATTGACGCACAGGTTGGTTGGACAGACGCCGATCAGGCGATTTATGACCAGGTGAATCAGCGTCCGTTAATTCTGATTCTCAACAAGATTGATCTGGTTGATCCGTCTCAATTGCTGGAGTGGCGCTATCCGCAGGAGATTGATCGGGTCGTGAAAACAGCAGCATCGCAAAACGTCGGAATTGATGCGTTGGAACGAGCCATTTTAGAAACGGTTCAGGCGGGAACGGTTCAGGCGGCGGATATGGATCTGGCGATCAACCAGCGGCAGGCGGCAGCTTTGACGCGAGCAAAGGCTGCACTGCAACAGGTACAGATGACGATTAGCGATCGCCTCCCGCTAGATTTCTGGACAATTGATTTGCGCAGTGCCATTCAAGCGTTGGGAGAAATTACGGGCGAAGAGGTGACAGAATCCGTGCTCGATCGCATCTTTAGCCGATTTTGTATTGGCAAATGATTTCGCTAGTACAGCAAAACAAAAGTTTTGAAGGGGAGAAAACCCTTTTTGGGGGCAAAGCCCCCACTCCCCCACGTTGCAAGATTTAGTGTTTGCAACACCAGATTAGCGATCGAGAAGTCCCAACAGTTCTCGCTGTTCTTGAGCAAAGACTAACGGCTGTCGAATTTGCCACGTTTTGTCTTGCGAAAGTTCCAGTACCGATTGATGATAATTCGCTAGCGTTAGGCGGTGTCCTACACTCAAAAAAGTAGTGCCGATCGCCTGCAAATGCTGATAAAGCTGATTTTCATTGTTTAGATCTAGCGCACTGGTCGCTTCATCCAAAATGGCGTAATCAGGTTTGTTGAGCAGCAAACGGGCAAAGGTGATCCGCTGTTGTTCTCCCAGCGACAAAATATCGGCCCAGTCTTGTTCTGCATCAAATCCGCCAAATCGTTCAGCCAAATCGGCCAGATTCACCTCCTGTAGCACTTGCTTGAGTCGCTCGTCATCTACTTCGGCATCCACGTTGGGATATAGTAATTGATCGCGGAGTGAACCCAACACCATGTAAGGCTTTTGCGGCAGAAA
>DATNPS010000459.1:0-2871 GCA_036703095.1 Crinalium sp.
CGTCCGCAACTCTAAACAATAACTCCCTAAACGCAGGAGTCAGGAGTCAGGAGTCAGGAGTCAGAAAGATAGGGGAGATGAGGAAGATTGGGAAGCAAACCCATATCCACACCCCATAACCCATACCCCACGCTCCTTCCCCCAATACCCAACACCTAACACCCAACACCTCCACATGCCCACTCCCGATCAACTTCAAACCTTCCTCGACATTGCCACTGAAGCGGCTCTCGCTGGTGGAGCCGTTCTGCAATCCTATTGGGGCAAACTGGATGAGATTACCGAAAAAGGGCGTCCCGGTGATTTAGTGACGGAAGCGGATAAAGCGTCTGAAGAGGTTATTTTGTCCGTCTTGCGGCGGCATTTTCCCGATCATTCCATCCTGGCAGAAGAGTCTGGATGGTCGGGAACAGCTACAGATGAATATCTCTGGGCGATCGATCCACTAGATGGCACGACTAACTTTGCTCATCAATATCCATTTTATGCCGTTTCGATTGGTCTATTGATTCAGGGCATTCCGCAAGTCGGGGTTGTGTATGCGCCCTTCCATCAAGAACTCTTTCGGGCTGCTAAAACCTTAGGCGCGACCTACAATCGGCGTCCGATGCAGGTTTCCCAGATCGATGCGCTCAATAAAAGCCTGCTCGTTACCGGATTTGCTTACGATCGCCGAGAAACAGTAGATAACAACTATGCTGAATTTTGTCACCTGACTCATTTAACTCAAGGCGTGCGGCGGGGCGGATCGGCCTCCGTTGATTTAGCCTATGTTGCCTGTGGCCGACTAGATGGCTATTGGGAGCGGGGGCTGTCTCCGTGGGATATGGCAGCGGGAGTTGTGTTAGTAGAAGAAGCGGGCGGAATAGTCACTGCGTATGATGGCAGCCCGTTTGATATTCAATCAGGGCGAATTTTGGCAACGAATGGCCGCATCCACACGGCTCTCAGTCAAACGCTGGGGCAGATCAAACCGCTCGCAGAGTTTTGACACGAGAGCTGTAATAGTTATCAATGCTACCGTTTGAGCGATCGCACGGAGATAGTTGTCAACATCTGTTCCAAAGCCTTCAGTGGAAAGTACACTAGAGGGAATTCCTGTGGCAGGCAAGCGAGATCGGGAGAATGTCGTTAAAAATCGAGCTAGGTTTATTTAATTTAGATTTCATTGACTATCACGCCATCTTGGGAGTGCCCGTTGATGCGGAACCCAAAGAAATTCGCAAGCAGTATCTCAAAGTGGCTCGACGTCTGCATCCCGATAGTTTTGCTAAAGATAACGAAGTTGAGCGTCAGCGGGCGGCGGAGTTGCTGTCTAAGCTTGTGAACCCAGCTTATGAAAAGTTATCTCAGGAAAAAAACTATTCAGAGTATTGCTATCTGCTTGAGCTTAAAGGCCAACAAGCCTCAAAGCAGCAGGAAACGATCATGCTGATCAGCGAGGGGGCGCGTCGTTTGGCAGGTGCTACCGGAGACATCGGTGCTCCCTATCGAGCGGCATTAAGAGAGCTGATTGCTAAACAATATGAGCAGCTGGATCAGTCTCTAGAAATCATCGGCCATATTAGTGAGCTAAACCTGGTCTACCTGATGCGCAAAGCTGGGGATATCAGGAAGAAACCGCTTGAGCAACCTCCTGGTAAGCCTGGCGTTCCTGCTCCTCCTGGGCCTCCCACCCCCCCCGGCCCTCCAGGCAAACAGGATGTAGTGGAAGCCTATATCCGTAGAGCACTGGAGTACATCAATAAGCAAAATTATCCAAAAGCGATTTTAGAATTGCGAGAAGCCATTCTGTTTGACCCGACCTACAGTAAGGCTCATGCTCACCTGGCCGATGTTTATCTCAAGACGGGACAGGCCACGATGGCTAAAATTCATCTGAATCAGGCATTGAAACTGAACCCTAAAGACCCGACCGCCTTAGATGTTCAGAAAAAGCTAGAGAAGGGAGATAAGGGAAGCGCAGCAGGAACAGGTCAACCACCCAAAAAACCTGCTCCTAAACCTGGTAAAAATGATTCTGGCGGCGGTTTATTTGGTTTGTTTGGTGGGAAAAAGAAATAATGGTGTATCAACCTCCTGTTGGTGCTAGAGATCTCCTTCCGCTTGAGGTGATTCAAAAACGATGGATTGAAGACCGCTTACAGCAGGTATTTCATCGTTGGGGCTATCATCGCATCATCACCTCGACCCTGGAGCGAATGGATACGCTGATGGCGGGTGGAGCCGTGCAGCGATCGACGGTGATTCAACTACAAGAAATTGAGAATGAAGAACTGGGGTTACGCCCAGAGCTAACGGCCTCGATCGCTCGTGCTGCTGTGACGCGCATGGCGGGTGTAACGCATCCCATGCGGCTATATTGCAAAGCGAATGTGTTTCGACGGGCAACCAGAGGGATTCACAACCGTCAGCAAGAGTTTTATCAGGCCGATGTTGAATTGATCGGCGGCGGTGGCGTCGTGGCAGATGCCGAAGTGCTGCTGCTGTTGGCCGACTGCATGAACAATCTGGAGCTAGATCAGTGGCATTTGATTGTGGGGGATGCTGGGTTGACGCGATCGCTCCTCTCCGTCTTTCCAGAAGCCTTACGGGGGCAAGTGCGGGGGGCGATCGCCAATCTGGATCGCATCACCTTAGAAACCCTTGAAATGTCTGCCGATTTGCGCGATCGGGCCTTGCTGTTGCTCGATTTACGAGGACGTCCGGCAGATGTGCTGCAACGCGTATCCCAATTGGATCTGGACGAGACTCAACGCGATACGGTAAATAACCTCAAATCCCTGGTTGACCTGCTAGAAGAAACCCTGGCTCAGCGAGAAAAATCAGCGATCGCCTCGCTGGTGCTGGATCTCAGCCTGGTGCAAACGT
>DATNPS010000460.1:0-11236 GCA_036703095.1 Crinalium sp.
CATTTCAGCCGCGCGGCTGAAATGGCGCTATCGAATTCACGTTGCTCAGCAAATCAGTGGCAGTGCGAACTTGCCTGCGGCGAGTTCGCATTGCCACTGATTGCGGGTTTTGTGCACCTGACGGGTGCGCAAAACCCGCAATCGATTTCAAACTGAGAATTTCTGACCTTGTGCAGGTTAAGTTGACGTAGGAAACCCAACATCCTAAGCCACTTGAGTTTCGCACTGCTCAACCCAACCTACGAAACTAAAAATATCAGCTCATCTCAAATAAGCATCGGTATGAAATGACAAAAACTTGAATTTTATGACATTCTCCACTACATAATTTTCCTTTGGAATAGGCTGAGGGAAAGTGCATTCCCTCATCACCCATGAAAGATCCCCAGTCCGAACGGTTCATCTTAGTTGTAGAAGATAACCCTGACCATATCCATTTGATTGAAACGTCCTTTAAAGAAAGTTTAGTGCCCCATCGACTGATGGCGATCGCCGATGGTCAGCAAGCCATTGATTTTCTATATCGCCGGGGTGAACACCAGACAGCCCCACGACCTGATTTGATTCTGCTGGATTTAAATTTGCCAGGGAAAAACGGATGGGAAATTCTAGCGGAGATTAAGGGCGATCGCCAACTGCGGCGCATCCCCATTGTGGTGCTAACCACCTCTGCGAATGAAGACGACATTTCGAGGAGCTATGCCCTTCAGGGAAATTGCTATGTGATCAAATCCTCTAACTTAGATCAGCTTTTTCAACTCGTGAAGCGGATTGAAGAGTTTTGGTTAGGAATTGTAACGTTACCAATAGAGTAAGGACTTCTATCAATAAATCCTTTTATTAAAAAGCGCTACGTTATTATGAAGAACAGCAATTTTTTAGGTTGATTTTAAACACTTAAAACAAATTAAACTGCTTTTTTAAAAGCTTCTGATTTATTTAAGAATTTCGTTCCATCCCTCACCTGACTTGTGGGATATGCTGCTGACTGGGGTGGATCTGAATGCGTGTATTTTGAGTCGGCTACGCTAACAGATAATTCGGGTAAACTTAAAGAAGAGAAGGCTTTGGAGGCGATATGGAAGGGATTAACTTAGAGTTGCAAGATGTTAATTTGGCAAAGCTAAAACAGCCGCTCATTCACATCTTGACTCAGGTTCAACCGCATGGTGTTCTCCTGGTTTTAAAGGAACCTGAGTTAACCATTTTGCAGGTCAGCAAAAACACTTCTGCTGCATTTGATATCGCTCCTGATGTGATTTTAGGAAAGACATTAGATGAGATTTTAGATCCATTTCAAGTGGATCGATTCAGGGTTGGTTTATCGTATGACAACCTGGATTTGATTAATCCCACTAAGGTTTGGGTCAGGCGAAAAGGGGATGATTATCTCGTCTTTGATGCTGTTTTTCATCGCAGTGCAGATGGTTTTTTAATACTGGAATTGGAACCCGCCCTGACGCAAGAAAACATTCCATTTCTCAGTTTTTATCATCTAGCAAAAGCATCCATCAATCAGCTTGAAGCAACGTCAAGTTTGCAAGATTTCTGTCAAATCATTGTGCGAGAAGTTCGCAACGTCACTCAGTTCGATCGGGTGATGCTTTACAAGTTTGATGATGATGGACATGGAGAAGTCGTAGCCGAAGAAAAGCTAGACGACATGGAACCCTATATGGGGCTACATTTCCCGGAATCGGATATTCCTCAACCCGCTCGCAAAATGTTTGTTTCAAACTGGATTCGGGTGATCCCAAATTCTCATGCGGAACCAGTCGAGCTGTATCCAGCCAATAACCCCGTTACCAACCAGCCCGTTGATCTCACGCTGTCCATCCTGCGGAGTCCCTATTCCTGTCACATGGAATATCTGCACAACATGAATGTGGGCGCATCTCTAACGATCTCGCTGATGAAGGATCAAAAGCTGTGGGGGTTAATTGCCTGCCACCATCGCACCCCCAAACTGGTGCCCTACGAACTGCGGAAAGCGTGCGAATTTTTGGGACGGGTGATTTTTGCTGAAATTTCGACTCGCGAAGAAACTGCCGATCACAACTACCGAATGAAGCTCACCTCGGTGCAGTCTGCTCTGATGGAATCCATGTCGCGCGAAGATCATTTCATTGATGCGCTAACGCAGCATGAACCCAACCTGCTGGATCTGGTGGAAGCCAGTGGAGCCGCGATTTGCTTTGGCGGACACTGGACTACCATCGGCAGAACCCCAGCAGAGGAGGAACTGAATTATCTGGTGCAATGGTTGTCTAAGACGGTAGAGGAGGAAGTCTTCTACACCGATTCCCTGCCGCTGGTGTACTCGGATGCAGAACGGTTTAAGGATGTCGCGAGTGGTCTGTTAGCCATTCCTATCTCCAAGCGCAGCTACGTGCTGTGGTTCCGTCCCGAAGTGATTCAAACGGTGAATTGGGGAGGCGATCCCAATCATGCCTATGAGTTGAAACAGTCCGGCAACAATGCGCGGCTCTGCCCTCGCAAATCGTTTGAACTGTGGAAGGAAACGGTGCGATTAAAGTCGCTCCCCTGGAAGGCCGTTGAAGTGAAAGCTACCCTGGAATTGCGGAAAGCGATCGTCAATATTGTGCTGCGACAGGCAGAAGAATTGGCTCTGCTGGCACAGGATCTGGAGCGCTCGAACGCAGAACTGAAAAAGTTTGCCTATGTCGCGTCTCACGACCTGCAAGAGCCGCTGAATCAGGTTGCCAACTACGTTCAACTGCTGGAGATGCGCTACAACGATGCGCTAGACCAGGATGCCAAGGAATTCATTGACTTTGCGGTTGAAGGAGTCAGCTTGATGCAGACTCTAATCGACGATGTGCTGGTGTATTCCAAGGTGGATCTGAAGGGCATTGAATGGGAGCTGATTGAGGTCGAAACAGCCCTCAACCAGGCATTGAATAATCTGCGCGGGCGGATTGCCGAAACGGGTGCTGAAATCACCTATGATCCGATGCCAACCATCGTGGCAGACGGCACTCAGCTCATGCAGCTTTTCCAGAACTTGATCGGAAATGCAATTAAGTTCAAGAAAAAAGATGTTCCTCCTAAGATTCATGTGAGTGTGCATCGACAAGATGATTGCTGGCTGTTCTCAGTGCAGGATAACGGCATTGGGCTTGATCCTCAATTCGGCGATCGCATCTTTGTCATCTTCCAGCGCTTGCACACCCGCGACGAGTATCCCGGTTCAGGGATGGGGCTGGCAATCTGCAAAAAGATTGTGGAATGCCATCGGGGACAAATCTGGGTTGAATCTCAACTCGGTCAAGGCGCAGTCTTCTATTTCACCATTCCTGTAGGAGGGCGCGATCGCCATCATGCTAACGGACGCAAGCAAAACTATCTTTTTGATCGAAGATAATCGGGCTGATATCCGCTTAATTCAAGAAGCATTGAAAAGCACTGCTGCTCAGTGTCAGGTAGTGGTGGCGCGGGATGGCATGGAAGCGATGGCTTATCTGCGGCAGGATGAGGGATATGGGGACGCCGTTCGCCCAGACCTCATCCTGCTCGACCTCAACTTACCCAAAAAAGATGGGCGAGAAGTGTTGGCCGAAATTAAAGCAGATCCAACACTCATGCAAATTCCGGTGGTGGTGCTCACCACATCACGCAATGAGGAAGACATCTTTAATAGCTATGACCTGCATGTTAACTGCTACATTTCAAAATCGCGAAATCTCAGTCAGTTGCTTAAAATCGTTCGGGGGATTGAAGAATTTTGGTTGGAGACTGCAACACTGCCACCAAGATAGGCAGATCATGTGTCAATATGCTTCTGGTTGAAGACAATATCGCAGAAGCTCGATTTTTGCAGGAGATTTTAAAGGGAACGCTGATCAGTCGCTTTAACCTGACTCATGCGAAGCGTTTAGGGGAGGCCATCCAGCAAATTCAGGCAGACACCTATGATGTCATCCTGTTAGACTTGACGCTGCCCGACAGCCAGGGGTTAGCGTCTCTGGATATGCTGATCCAACATGCACCAAACTTGCCGATTGTCGTGTTAACCAACACCAATGATGTTGAGTTGGCCGTTGAAGCGGTACGTCACGGTGCGCAAGATTATCTGGTGAAGCGACAGATCAATCAGGATATCCTGGTGCGATCGCTGCGGTATGCGATCGAGCGCAAATATACGGCTGAAGCACTACGCGAAGCAAATGAAGTTTTAGAACTGCGAGTACAAGAACGAACGGCTGAGCTACAAACGGCGAATGAACTGTTGCGACAGGAAGTTGAGCGCTGTCAGCGCATTCAAGAGCGCTTGGAGTTGGCTCAGCTTGCCGGAAAGCTGGGTACCTTTGAGTGGCATATTCTATCCAACGAAGTGACCTGGACTCCGCCTGGTTTAACGTCTCTGTATGGACTGGATCAAGATCAATTTAACGGTCAGTATGAAGACTGGCTCAGCATGATTCACCCGGACGATCGCGATCGCACCGAGCAAGAGTTATGGCAGGCGGTTCAAACTCAAAACGAGTTGGATACTGAATTTCGAGTGGTTGCTCCAACTGGAGAGACGCGCTGGATTGCTGCCAAAAGCAGTGTTTTTTACGATTCAGCTCAAAACCCCACACGCATGATCGGGGTGCATATTGACATCACAGACAAAAAGCAGTTAGAAGCCCAGTTTTTGCGAGCACAGCGATTAGAAAGCCTGGGAACGTTGTCCAGTGGTATTTCTCACGATCTCAACAACATTTTGTCCCCCATTTTGACCGTAGCTCAATTGCTGCCGCTGAAGTTTCCGAATCTAGATCCATCGACACAACGGCTGCTTGATGTAATTGAACATAGCGCCCAGCGTGGATCAGCACTCGTTAAACAAATTCTCTCCTTTGCCCGTGGAGTAGAAGGCAAACGCATTTCACTGCAAGTTCATCACCTGCTATCAGAAATTAAACAGATTATTCAACAAACGTTTCCCAAATCGATCGCCATTCAAACAGATATTCCATCTGACCTTTACGCTATTTCTGCGGATGCCACTCAGGTGCATCAAGTCTTTATGAATCTCTGTGTGAACGCTCGCGATGCCATGCCAGAGGGCGGTACGCTACAGATTACCGCGCAGAATTTTGAGGTAGACGATGACTATGCGCGAAAACATCTCGACGCGCATCCGGGCGAGTATGTTGTCATCACGGTATCTGATACGGGCATGGGGATTGCACCGGATATTTTGAATCGTATTTTTGATCCGTTTTTCACCACCAAAGAGATCGGCAAGGGAACAGGATTGGGGCTATCAGCAGTGCTAGGAATTGTGAAAAGTCACGGTGGTTTTTTGGATGTACAGAGTGACATTGGCAAAGGTAGCCAGTTTCAGGTCTTCCTACCCGCCACTGAATCCGCTATGTCTCATGTTGAGTCATCCTTCCACCCTCTGTTGGGTCAGCAGGAGCTAGTGCTGATTGTGGATGATGAAGCCGCTATTTGCGAGATCACCAAGGCAACGCTGGAAGCCTTTAACTATCGGGTGATGACCGCAAGCGACGGCATGGAGGCGATCGCCCTCTTTTCAGAACACCGAAAAGACATTTATGCCGTCTTGATGGATATCATGATGCCCACGATGGATGGATTAACCGCCATTCCCCTATTGCGCCGCTTTAATCCCAATGTGCACACCATTGCGATGAGCGGGCTTAGCTCCACAGAGGCCGTTACCAAAGCAGAACAGTTAGGCTTTCAACACTTCTTACCCAAGCCCTTTGCCACTACGGATCTTCTGCAACTTCTCCGCACACCATCTTAACTAAGGCCTGCGATCATCGACATGGCTGCACTCACATCTAGCGGTTTAGAGAAGAAATAACCCTGGCCAAATTCACATCCCAACGTTTTCAGTTGAGCCAGTTGGTGAGCCGTTTCCACCCCTTCCGCCACAACATCCATACCTAGCGTATGAGCCAGCGTTGTGATCGTTCGCACAATTTCAAAATTTTCGTCTTCAGTGCTCATCTGGCTGACAAAGGATTGATCAATTTTGATCGTATTGATCGGAAAGCGGTGTAAATAGCTGAGCGACGAATAGCCTTTCCCAAAATCATCTAAGCTGAGCTGAATATTCAGCGCTCGAATTTCAGACAGAATTTGAATCGTTTCTTCTCCCTGATCCATTAGCATGGTTTCAGTAATTTCAAGCCGTAAACAGCGGCCATCCATCCCCGTCTCCGCCAGGATTTGCTCCAATCGCTGAATAAAGTTAGGAGATTTAATTTGTTGCCCTGCCAGGTTGATGCTGAGCTTTAAAGCATTGGCCTGGGGAAACTGCTGCTGCCAAATGCGAAGCTGACGGCAGGCTTCATAAATGACCCATTCCCCAATCGGAATAATTAGCCCCGTATCTTCAGCAACTGGGATAAATTCAGCGGGTGAAATCGACCCAAGTTCTGGATGATGCCACCGCAGGAGGGCTTCAAAGCCAATCAGCCGCTCCGTGGGCAGCGAAATAATGGGTTGAAACGCCAGCAAAAATTCACGACGGTCTAACGCCAGCCGCAGATCGTTCTCCATCTGCAACAGCTTTAGCGTTTTGGAATACATTTCTTGATCAAAAATGGCATAGCGCGCCTTGCCTAGTTCCTTAGCGCGATACATCGCGATATCTGCATCGCGCAGCAAATCAGCAGCCTGTTCATACCCTGTAGAGCTGAAGACAATGCCGATAGACGCGCTGATAAAAACCGTATGGTCGTTTAGGGTAATAGACTGCGCCAGTCGTTCTAGAATGCGCTCAGCGATTTTGGTTGCACCGCTCAGATCTTCAATGTCTTCTAGGAGGATGGTGAATTCATCGCCACTGAGTCGAGCGACGGTATCGGTTGTTCGTAAACAATCTTCCAGGATGTGAGCCACAACAATCAAAAGCTGATCGCCCATCGCGTGTCCCAGACTGTCATTAACGATCTTGAATCGATCAAGATCGATGAACAGAACGGCAAAACAATTGTCTTTGTGGCGTTTGCTATGTTTTAGGGCTTGATCAACCCGTTCCATAAACAAAACGCGGTTGGGCAGTCCAGTTAGCGCGTCGTGTAGCGCATCGTGAAAAAGCTGCGCCTCAGCCCGCTTGCGGTCGGTGATATCATACACGATGCCATCTATGCGAACGGGAATCCTGTTTTGGTCGTAAATGACGTAACAGCGATCGCTCAACCAGCGAATCTCACCACTGGGCTGAATAATGCGATATTCCAGGTCGAGGCTGCCCGATTCCAGTAAACTGTGGATTGCCTGTTCGATCCTGGGCCGATCTTCAGGATGGATTACGTCTAACCGCAAGTTGGAATTCTGCAAAAAGTCGGCAATAGGCCGTCCATACACTTTCTCCGTTGCAGAACTCATGTATAGAATTTGTTGCGGCTGGACAGAGGCCGACCAAACCACATCTTCCAGAGAGTTCAGAATGCCTTCCAGTCGTTTTTCGCTTTCTCTGAGGCGTTGTTCTGTTTGCTGGTGCTCCGCAATCTCCTGTTCCAACTGCTGGTTGACCATTAACAGTTGATGGGTTCGATATTGCACCCGCTGTTCTAGCTTTGCATTGAGGTGACAAATTTCTAACTTAGCGGCTCGTAGAGCCAGTTGATTTTTGACGCGCGCTAAAACTTCTTCAAGCTGAAACGGTTTAGTAATATAGTCAACTCCACCTGCCCTGAACGCCTTGAGTTTATCGAAGACATCATCCAGCGCACTTAAGAAAATTATTGGGATATCTTGAGTGTTAGGATCGGCCTTTAGGGTGCGGCAGAGTTCATAGCCATCCATCCCCGGCATTTTGATGTCTAGCAGGATCAAGTCTGGAACCGAGATTTGCAGGCTGCTGAGAGCAAGAGAGCCGCTTTTAGCACACTGCACCTGATAGCCCTGCTTCATCAGGGTAATCGACAACACCCGCAAATTGTCAGGCAGGTCATCTACAATGAGGATTTTTGCCTGGGTCGCAGTTTGCATGTCACCGTCATCCTCAACGTGGCTCTGCAAAGGCTCACTGGATGAATTAAACACCGGGACTATCATAAAGCATCAGAGATGAACGACTGGTAGTTCTGATTCGATATAACGACCTACAGGAATTCTCAACGGTTTACCCTCCGGTTAATTGGCTAAGAGCCGCGCAATGCACGGCTCTTGTTCGTTAACGGTAGCTGCCTGAATTGAAAATGGCGGTAGATCATTCCTTAAAATGAATAAATTGTGAACCGTCCAGTTTCGTGAGGTTTGACCTCTCAAACCGGATGGGAAATTACAATATAGCTTTTGCGATCGCCGTTAAAATGTTTGTACTCTAAAAGTTTGAATCCGAAAAGCCCTATGCTGTAAGATGGGTCGTTTCGCTCTACTTCTAAAATTAGACAGTAAGGCTAGGCAGTAAGGGTGAGCAACAGTATTTTAAGAATTTCAACTTAAGTTTTTAATACGCACATTTTTGGAATTTATTACACCCAGATAAATTGTCTCTTATGCTAGGGTAACACTGCAATATTTCCGCTCAATCCGCTAGCTAGCGGATTATTTTAAGCATGTAAGGGCGATCGCCACGTCAGGTAATAGCCATGAGCCAGTTCATTGGATCGGGGACATCTGCTGCAACCTTGTTAACGGCTCAACAGATTCGGCAGCAGCTTCAGGGGAACGCGGATCGGGCCTGGCAAACGGCCATTTGGACACAACGAGGTGCTTTAGCGCTAGCGATCGCCGCCACGCTGCTGGCTCTGCTGCCCTGTGTGGTGCCAAACGTGCCTTATCCGGACTGGGTCGTGCAGGGATGTCGAATGGGGCTGGCGATCGCTGGATTAGGATTTTTGCTGCTCGTCAGTCGCTCAACGGCTTTTAACGATCAGCGATGGCTAGCCCTGGCAGGCGCGGCAACAGCCGTTGAACGGGCTATTTACCTGTATCGTACTCTCTGGCAGGACACACCCGATCGCGATCGCTGGTTAAATCAGCAGTTGACCGTCATTCAGCAGCAGGTGCAGGAACGGTTAGGTGACGGCCATATCAGCGTTACGGCTGAGCCTCAAATGCAGGATGTCGATACGGCTGACCTGCTGGCCGATGGCTATATCCAGCAGCGGCTCTTGCCTCGTTTGGCTGAAGCGGCTCAGCAGGTGGCTCATCTGTCTCAAATTCAGATGCGTTACCAGTTCGGCATTTGGGTCTGCGCTGGGCTAATGGTGGTCATTCCGGTTCTCGGTGCCGAGGGGTTGAGTGGAGGCGCGATCGCCTCTAATCTGGCGCTAGCGCTGCTAGTGGGACTGCGAATCCGGTCGGTACATCACTGGCTGGAGGTTCACCGTCAAATCACGCTAGGGCTGACGCTGCTGCGAGACTATTGGCAGAGCCTGGGGATGGGCGATCGCACCGCATCCGCGTTTGTTCGGTTGGTTGTGGCGACTGAAACGTTAATTGATAGTCCGTACCGTCAGGTTATAGATCAGGTCAAAGATTCGGTGAGCGTGCTGCGGGATGATCAACCGACGGCCATGCAAGTGCTGCTGAATCAGCCCCTTCCCGTCGCGCTGGAACAGAAAATTCGAGCGGCTCTATCAACCAATGTCATTGAGTCAAGTTCAGACGCACAAGATTCGCTTCTTGAAGCTGAAACGGCGCAGGATGCCAACGGCAAAGTGGCGATGAAACTCATGCAGGTGCCGAAGCTGGACATGCCGCCCGCCCCCAGCCCTGCGTTAAAGCGAGGTTGTCCTCATGCCTTTGTCGTGATGCCCTTTGGCCGCAAGCAAGGCCCAGATGGCCGCTGGATTGATTTCAATGCGATTTATCAAACGTTGATTAAACCTGCTTTGGAAGACGCAGGATTTGAACCGTTTCGGGCCGATGAAGAAGCGTCGAGTGGCGATATTTTGAGCGACATGTTTCAAGAATTGCTGCTGGCCGATCTGGTGATCGCAGACTTGAGCATTGACAACGCCAATGTGTTTTACGAGCTGGGAATTCGTCATGCGCTGCGGCGGCGGGGCGTTGTTCATATTCAGGCGGGACGGGCATACTTACCCTTCGATATTTTTAATGTCCGCACTTTGCCTTATCACTGTGACGACAGCGGTTGTCCTGATCCGCAGTTTTTAGAGAAAGATAAACAGGCACTCGTGAAGATGATTCAAGTGACCTGGAAAACGGAACGCAATCGGGTACACAGTCCTGTTTTTAACCTGCTGACTGGCCTCACGGAACCGGATCGAAAAGCCCTCAGAACGCCAATGGCGATCGGGTATTGGCAGGAGTATACGGATTTGCAGGCTCGAATTGCGATCGCCCAACGGCAAAAGCGCATTGGCGATGTGGTGCTGTTAGCAGAAGAAGTGAGCAACCCATTGATCAAAGAAGATATTTTGGCCGATGCGGGCAAAGCGCTGAAAAGTATGGGGAATTCTGCTCTGGCACTGAAACAATATCGTCAGGGACTCAAAATTAATCCTGAGAATGTTAGCTTTCGCTGCGAAGAAGCCTATCATCTTAGCCGCATTGGTCAATCGGATGAAGCGATTGTGAAACTAGAAAATCTGCTGCAAGATGTGCCCAAATGTGTAGATGCAACGACCTATCTGGCACGTATTTATAAAGACTTGTGGAAGCAAAACTGGATGGCGATCGCAAACTCGACTGAACGATTGCAGGCCGCGTATGAAGCCTCATTTCTATTGCAAAAATCAATTGAAAATTATCTGCGGGGCTATCGTCTAGATCAGAATCAGTACTATCCGGGAATTAATGCTCTGACGCTAACGACGCTACTCGATCACTTAGCTCAAACCACTGTAGTAGAAAGTTGCGATGCGGATGAACGAGCCTACCGTCAGCAACTTGGAGCCATCAAAGGTTCAGTTCAGTTTTGTTTAGAAAGCAGTTTACAAAAACTGCCCAATGACTACTGGGCTGCTCTGTCGCTGGGTGATTTGGCTGTTTGTACGGCAGAGTCCCCTCACCATGTTGCTACAGCGTATCGCAAAGCATTAGCGATTCTCTGGAACAATAAATTTGCGCTGCAAGCTACTCTGGATCAGCTGAAGCTGATGGATTTGCTCAACTTCCGTCCGGATCACGTGAAAGCAGGAATTATGGTATTGCAGAGTGAATTGGAACGATTTGAGCAGCAAGAATATCTGTTTACGTCCGTAGAAGACGAAACGGATCTGGCAAAACCGGCTCAGGTCTTCCTGTTTACAGGTCACATGATTGATCAGCC
>DATNPS010000461.1:0-11072 GCA_036703095.1 Crinalium sp.
AAACCCGATGAATTTCCCTGGGTCTTGGTTCTGTTCATTGTCGTTCTCCTGTTGTTTATCGGTCGGAAACCCACCTATCAGCCATCCTACTCGCCTCAAGTCGCACCACAAACCTATCCAGGGTTTGCTCAATAAGCCTAAACTGGCATCTGTAACGGGTAACTGTAAAAGACTTTTTTTCATTAAGGTGCATTTACTTTAGAACAAAACGTTAACGACTGGACTTTAGACTAATTATTCCTACCGCGCCGCGAAACGCTTTCTGAGAGAACGTTTTACGGCGCGGACTTTTCTCGCTCGTCGGCCAAAACACTAGCGTAGCCAATGTTTTAGCCGACGACGCGCGATTTAGTCTAAACTCCAGGAATTTAGTGACAGCTATAAAACGATCCACTCAACGTTCAGGTTTAGAACTAGACTGGAAATAAGAGAAGAGTAGGCGAGGTGGTTACAAATGCAGTTCGTAAGGACTGTATTTGAGGAAAGTCCGGGCTCCCCAAAGACCAGACTTGCTGGGTAACGCCCAGTGCGGGTGACCGTGAGGATAGTGCCACAGAAACATACCGCCTTTCTGGATGTTGGGTGCTAGGTGTTAGGTATTAGGTATTCCCAACACCCAATATCCAACACCCAACATCCAAAAAGGTAAGGGTGCAAAGGTGCGGTAAGAGCGCACCAGCAGCGTCGTGAGGCGCTGGCTCGGTAAACCCCGGTCGGGAGCAAGGTCGAGGAATCACGGTTGGTCTTTTACCGATTCCGCTGATGTGAACCGCTAGAGGCGTCTGGTAACAGGCGTCCCAGATAGATAACTGCCCTCCTGACAGGTTTCTGTCAGAAGAACAGAACCCGGCTTATGTCCTGCTCTTCTCTCCTACAGCGCACTACACGCTTATTTCTTCATCTGGTTCGATGTCCTTGAGTTCCTCGCGTCAAAAACAGCTTCGTCAGTTCATTCAAAAACTCGGTTTGTCTGAGCATGTTCCGGTCGTGTGGGAACTGCTCGATCGCGCCTTGACGCATCCTACAGCCTCCGTAGAGGCCAACTATGAGCGGCTAGAATTTGTGGGTGATGCAGTGATTCGTCTGGCGGCAGCGGAGTTTTTGTTTAGCTCTTTTCCAGAAGCCGATGAGGGCGAGATGGCCGCGATTCGGTCGGTGTTGGTGAGCGATCGCACCCTGGCCCAAATTGCTGAATCCTATGGACTCGATCGCTATTTGATTCGTTCGGGTAGTGCTTTAGGTGACAAAGTTGGCAAAGAAACCCGCTTGGCTGCCGCCTTTGAAGCTATTTTAGCGGCGCTTTTTCTGAGTACACATAGCCTGGAGCTGGTGCATCCCTGGCTGGATTCCCATTTACAGCATTTCACCGAAACCATCCGCCAAGATCCAACCCTGCAAAACTACAAGGGTGCACTGCAAGCTTTAGCCCAGGCTAATTACCAAACCCTGCCCGAATACCGCGTTGCCGAAATCGGCCAAACCTACGGGGATACAGAACGCTTTGTCGCCGAAGTGTGGCTAAACGGCCAGCGCTGGGGAGCAGGAAAAGGGCAGTCGAAAAAAGCGGCTGAACAGGCGGCGGCTAGAGAAGCCTATACAGCCCTGCAACACGCCGTTTAATTCGCGCAAGGAGACAGGCGTGACGCATGAGCCACTGGGAATCGCCGTCTTGGGGGCCGGACGATGGGGCAGTCACTTAATTCGCAATTTTCTCAACCATCCCGATGCGCGATTGCTAGCTATAGCCGATCCGCATCCCGACCGACTGCAAACCCTGACCCAAACTCTATCTCTAACCGCAGATGTTGTTCTCACTACCGATTGGCGAGTAGCGCTGGAAATGGACGGAGTCGTGGGAGTGGCGATCGCCACCCCTGCCACCACTCACGTTGCACTAACCCAAGCGGCCCTCAAGCAAAATCTCCACGTCCTGGTTGAGAAACCGCTCACCCTCAGTTGGCAAGAGGGGCTTTCCCTTTGCCGTCTAGCAGAGGAGCAGCAGCGACAGATCGTTGTCGATCATACCTATCTCTTTCATCCCGCTATTCAGCAGGGTAAGACATTCATTGAAACGGGACAGCTAGGCGACCTGCGCTACGGCTATGCCACCCGCACACACCTTGGCCCCATCCGACAGGATGTAGACGCTCTTTGGGATCTGGCCATCCACGACATTGCTATCTTTAACACCTGGGTAGGTCAAACGCCAACACGAATTCAGGCTCAAGGCACCGTCTGGCTTCAAACTGACGCTCCCAAGTCTGACCTGTTTCCTCAGGGCTTGTCTGACCTGGTATGGGTTCAACTCATCTACCCCAGTGGCGTTCAAGCTGCAATTCATCTGTGCTGGTGCAATCCGGACAAGCAGCGTCGTTTGTGTTTGTCTGGGAGCCGAGGCACTCTGATCTTCGACGAGCTGGCCTCATCGCCCCTCACGGTTCAACCAGGTTGGGTGCAACCGAGTCAGTCACACTATACTCCCGTAGGACAGCAAGTTCAGCATTTAGCTGTCAGTCCAGTTGAACCCCTGCATCAGGTCTGTACCCATTTCCTAACCTGCGCCAGACACAACACCCCCTCCCCCCTTTCAGACGGATGGATGGGCCTTCAGTTGGTTCAAATCCTCCAGGCGTTAACCCAGTCTCTTCAGCAGGGTGGCATTCCGATCGAGGTGAAAGGGGCGATCGCCTTTTAAGGATAATGGATAAACGAAAACCGAATTTTTACTTTAGGAAGTGCGGCTGAGGCGAACTTCCCAAAGTAAGTTGCGGGTTTTATTAAATCTACGTTCCTAAAGGCTATCCAGATCCTACGCTCGACTCGCGGAGGTCGGCAATTCAACCCCATCTGCCGTATCGGTGTCAGTTGATTCTGACGGTTCCGAGATATCTACAATCGGTAGCGTAATTTCAACCGTAGTCCCTTTATCCACGCCTTCGCTAGACAGCGTAATATTCCCACCCATCATTTCAACCAGGTTGCGAGAAATAGCCAGTCCCAATCCGGTTCCCTCATATTTTCGGGTGGTGCTGCCGTCTACCATCACAAACGGACGGAACAGCTTGTGCTGCTGGGCGGGGTCAACCCCAATTCCTGTGTCTTTGACGGAAATGACAATCCATGAATCAGGCTTAGCTAACGGAGCAGGATCGCTCTGATGCCCGTTCTGTGGACTAACAGGATTCTCTACATCAATAGCCGTCTCAATCCGGGTCTTGATGGTAATGCTACCTTCGTTCGTAAACTTCGTAGCGTTGTAGACCACGTTAAGTAAAACCTGCTTGAGTCGAGCCGGATCAGCCCGCACCAGCACCGGGATAGGTACGTCGGATACGGTTAATTCCAGCCCCTTTTGCTGAATTTGAACGCTCTGTATATCGACGACCTCTTGAATAACCTGCCGAATATCGAGCAGCTCCATCGAAAGAGGCAAGCCTTTTTCCTCAATCCGGCGAATGTCGAGCAGGTCATTAATAATTTTCAGCAGGTGAACAGCAGCTTTATCGGCCTGCTCCAAAAATTCCCTCTCTTCCTCTTGAGAGTCGCAGCAGCCATCTTGCACCAGGCGAATGCAGCCAATAATGGCATTGAGTGGCGTTCTCAACTCGTGGGACGTATTGGCTAAAAATTCGCTCTTAAGCTGGTTAGCGGTTTCAGCTTCCTGCCAAGCGGTTTCCAACTCTCTGGCCCGTTCCTCCAAGCGCCTCACCATAGTATCGAGAACGGAAGCGAGCTGATTGAGTTCTCGAATCCTGAAATTTTTAGGAGCCTTTTCTAACGGCCCACGCTTATGCAGACTGCGCGCATATTTTCCAAGCTGTTCGATGGGACGAGACAAATCTCTGGCCATATACAGCATGGCGAGCAGGTGAGCCGCTAGCAGACCCGCCGTTAAGATAAACAAAATTTGGGTGATCGACTCTAAGCCTTGCAGGGCGTTATCGAGACGCGTGACCGCTAAAACAACCCAGGTGCGGTCTTCTGTTCCAGAGATGGGAATGATGACAGGGCTAAATCCAGCGATCCATTCTGATTGATCTCCGGTGAAGTTAAACAAATGGCGAGCGTCCTTGTTATCCCGAAGCGCATTGGCCATGATGTCGCGAAAGCGATCGGCATCATCGAGTTGCGCTATATTGCGACCCACGTCACGGCGGAAGGGATGGGCTAAAAAGGTTCCATCCTTGTCCAGCACCACGGTATACCCTAGCAGTGACCACGGTGCCGCACTTTCCATCTGCTTGACAACCGCATAGGCGCTCAAACTGTAGCGAATCTTGCCAGACGCATCATAGACAGGGGTGCTCATCACCAGATTGAGCTGGCTTTGCAAGTCATCCTGCGCGGTTCGACCGGATGTATCGATCGTTAGAGTATGAATTTGTAAGCGCCCTTCCCCGGCCTGTTGCTGTCTGGCAAACTCACTTAAAGAACCAGACCCGATCGATTGATCTCCACAGGTGCTAGCGACTAGCTTATTGGCCTGCAAATCGGTCACTTGCAGACAGCGAACATCCGTCGGAAGCTGAGGTAAAAGATCACTCAGAAATGTTTGAAATTGTTGCGGCGAGCCAGACTGTAGCGCATTGGTTTCGCTGGCGATCGCCAAACTTGTCTCTAATGCCTCGATCGAGGACTTGATCGTGTCTGCTTTACGAGTAGCGCTTTCGATCAAATTTTGGCGGGCCGTATAGAGCAAACTTGTGCGAGCCTTGCGGAAGGTCACTGCTACCCCCAATAACAAGATCGGGATACTAAGCAGCAAAATTCGCGACAACAAGATGCGGCGAAAAGAGGATTGACCTAGCATAGCCATAGAAAGTTCAAAACCAAGGCACAAGACCTGCTTCTACAGATTAATATCCAATCATCGCAAGTGCATTGAGGATTGGGGCAAAGAGGCGGACTTTTTCAAATTTCTTCATCCAGATGAAGAAATAAGGGAGATCAGCCTTGACATCAGTCACGCACTGTTCATCTCATCCATTATCTTGATTCCTCCTCCATTCGTCATCACCATTGGATTTAATCGATTAGTCAATTGTGAGCTACTATAGCCGCACTGCGCAATCGTGCTATTCAGTTCTCAGCCATTCTGACGTCAAGGTTTGCTGCATATCGCCTGTAAACACCCCGCCTCAGTTATTCAGGTTCAAAATACGATATCAGGGCTAACCAGGCGTCATTCTTGTCATGTAATACCAATTTTAAGTATGAAGCTGCGCTATTTGGGGTGTTGCGCCTCTGGGGTCAGACCACTCCAAATAACGCAACTTCAAATAAAAACGGTATAAGAACAATTTTGTGATCCCAGCACTTCTCAGTTTGAAACCGCTTGCAGGTTTGGCGCGCTTGTCGGGCGTGCTACAACGAGAATTGCTGTCGTGATCCGTATCACACTAAACCGTGCTAAAAATCACCATTCTAGAATCAGGCGTTCGTCTTCGTTCGAACAACATTGGTTCACTTCCCTGTAGCTCAATATGAAACTTCACATTGATGAACCAATGCTCAAGAGGGTTTTGGTCTTGATTGCTGTTGGTTCGCTAGTAGTACTGACCTATAACTTACTGGAGCCAATTCACTCCGTCGTTCCAACAGATAGTACTCAAACCGCTCCGACTCACCAGCGAATTTGATGTTCAGACTTTTGAGAGTATCTGTTGAGAGTGCCCGTACTGCAAATATCACCTGATCAGGCGAGTTAATTGGGTGAGGTGTATTCCCTGCTGCTGGCCATAAAGTTGTTAATAACGCTCTAGAACGACCTATGCCCGGCACAACCGGGCTTTTTATTTGGGTTTTACACGGACATGAATTAACGTGAGTCTCCAACAAGGGGGGAGTAGTGCGCTGCACTACTCCCCTTTGGGAAAACGAAAAGAAAACACGTTTTCTCAGGAATTCGATAGCCCGATTTGGCGTGCGCGTCGCGCACGCCAAATCGGGCTTTTGGGAGAGTTGTACGCCGCGCAACTCTCCCAAAAGCCCGTTCGTCGGATTCACGTTGAATTAATAGCGTCATTGCGGCCACTCGATGCCTGGCCACATTTTTGCGCGATTTCAACCGCCTGATAGGCAGCTGAAATCGCGTTATTGAATTCACGTCGCTAAAGTCTACGGGTTGACCTGGTATTGGGTAGGAAAGACCTCCGGTTTTGGATGTCCTGCCACAGATCAAACAGCAACCCCTCGTTGTCAGGGCTTAGCGTTGCAATAAATACGCCTTCGGGTTCATCGGGCTGAGACGTGATCCAGGTTCCCTGCAAACTCACTTCAAACGAGTCTGCATCACAGACAGAGATATGAACTGTTTCAGAGGGTTCCTGCTGTAGACTGGCCTCTAGCGATCGCCGATCAACCCATTCCATCGGAAACAACAGCGACGCAGATCCTCGCTCCACTAGGAGGGGTTGTCCCGCTCGTACCGACAGAATGACGCGTAGCGCAATCCACTCTTCCCAGGGTTGAGTCAGATATTCCAGAGATAAGCCCGTTTCGGTGTAGGTAAATTTCAGCATGACCGGAAATTCCAAAATGCTGGATTAAATGAGTTACCAGAACTAATGAGTTACCAGAGCTAAACGTTGGCCGCTTGGGAACCTGAAATCTCCTGTGGGAAATAGTCAAGTCGCCCAATGGCACTGGTTCATTTCAGTAGGGTCGAAAAACGGATAGCCATACAAAACCCCCGACTTCTTGAAGGGGAAGCGGGGGGTTAGAAAACCAGATGGAGGTTGTTCTAGACCGAAATCGGTACAGTAGTTCTGACGCTGTACCTCCCGCTTTGCTGGCCTATCATCCATTGGCCGATGAGGCAAATAGACAAAATGCCTATGCTCAAAATATCTAGGCCCCAAAAGCCACGAATTGGCATGGAGGTCCCCGCTGCATTACCGCCATTGCCCAACAGCCATCCCAGCGCAGCCGCTCCGAGCGTGTCGCTAATGCGATCGCGATCGAGCTGATAGACCTGCTGCCGCAGAGTGAGGGTGTTGGCTAAATGGCTCATGGGTGCCTCATGGATGGAACTCAGGAGAGAGTACTTGCATCTGACAATTTACATACTACACTTGTATTACGAAAGTGTCCAGCACTTTCCGAGTGTTTTAGATTGGAAAACTCAGGAGGACTGTAATGCATACACTCAGCCGCACCGCAACGACAGATATGGAGGTTACCAGCATCCGCCTGGAGCGGGAGTTAAAAGAAAAGTTGAAAGACCTGGCGGGCAATCAGGGCTATCAAGCCTTAATTCGCGATGTGCTGTGGAATTATGTGCATCAACAATCAGGGCATCATCAGCCCCAATATTCTCGTGACCAAATTCGTGCTAGTGTCGAAGCGATCGCTCAACAAGAAGAAATATGTGCGCTCACGGGTGAGGTGATAAGGCCCCATGAGCCGATGTTTTTGGGATTAACAGCTACTGGAGAGATGGTGCCATTGAGCATCAGTAGCCTGTCAAAATAATTCTACAAGCAAAAAATAGCAATTTCAAAACCGGGTGTGATGGGCCGTCCATCGCACCCGGTTTTGCGTGAATTTGGTAGTAATTCTCATTTTGAAACCGATTGTGGGTTTGGCGCGCCCGACGGGCGCGCCAAACCCACAATCGGTGGCAGTGCGAGCTTGCACTGCCACCGATTTGTATAGTGAGAATTGCTGTGAATTTGGCTGCAATAGTGCGGAGAGTCCCCTCAGTGATGTTAAATATGCTGCGGTGACGCTAATGGAACGGGAGCAGGGGATGAGTGAGTTGACAATGGCTATCGTGGCATACGCTGAAGCGATGGAGGCCATTCAGGCTATTCGACAGTCAGTATTCCAGGTGGAACAGGGGGTTGATTCCGACATTGATTTTGATGGATTAGATGAGCAAGCGACTCACATTATTGCTTACTGGCAAAAAATGCCAATTGGAACAGCGCGAATTCGTTATCTAAATAACCAAACGGCTAAGATTGAACGCGTTGCCGTCCTGTCATCTTTCCGGGGAAAGAGAATCGGCAAGCAAATTATGGAAAAAGCGATCGCCTTTCTATATACAAAAGCCATTCCTGTAATCAAAATTAATGCTCAAACGCAAGCGAAAACATTTTATGAAAAACTTGGTTTTCGGCAACAGGGCGAGGAGTTTGAAGAAGCGGGGATCGCCCACGTAGAAATGAAGTTAGAAAAATTCATTCCATTTTCTTGAAAAATAATTAGACTTAGAGAATATAGGATCTAAATCCAAAGATTTAGACAGGAACCGAGGTTAAAGCGGTACTTTTTGTTAAATCAACTACAATTTCTACCCTAAGGATTCTTGCAATACTTAACATTTTAGAAGTAATAGTTCGCAATATATTTCACGAACTTTATAGGGGTTTCACCCAAATAGTTAGGTAGCGATCCTATTGCACAAACTCTATTCGTTTGTCATTCTAAAGGGTGTAAGAGATTGCCGATAGATGCTCGAATCTACTAGCGCTTTGAGTTCATAAAAAGCCGCTTCTAGTAACGATTGAACTTACTCAAAAGTTGATATCTCATTCCAACTCTTCTCAGCTAATTCATTCTTAATTCAGCTTTAAAATCTATGAATACTTGCCCTTGTTGCTCTGAACAATTGTTACGTCATGCTCGCCATAATGGTGTTTATTGGTTTTGTCCACGGTGCTGGCAGGAAATGCCTAACTTTTCGGCAGCGTTGGGTAGCGATCGCCAGTCATCTAAATCTCCAGCCCGCTTAAAGCGCGATCTCGACCTGGTTTATTAAGTGGATAGGCAACTGTTCACAAACCTTGTGAATGATTAGTTCCTGATGCCTACAACCGATCGTTCATCCGTCTCAAGACTGATTTAGAAGCGTAAACTAATTAAAATCAATTAAATGAAACAGGTCACACGGTACTGCTGTGTGGCCTGTTTTATGATTCCTTAATAAAACCTGTTTTAACGTGAATTCGACGAACGGGCTTTTGGGTGCGCGACGCGCAACTCTCCCAAAAGCCCGATTTTGCGTGCGCGACGCGCACGCAAAATCGGGCTTTCGAATTCACGTTGTTTTAAAACCTTCAATACTGCCTTAGGAGCATGGATTAATTAGAACTGGGTTTTAAATTTTTGAAAGCGCGGCTGAGCCGCGCTTTCAAAAATTTAAGTTTTGGGTTGTATTAAATTTACGTTCCTTAGCAGGACTGAGTGCGGAGGACTGAGTATCAACCTTTTCTCAGCACTTGGTCCTTAGCACCTTTAAAGCGCGCTCCACTAGGCTTGAGATTTGTTGAAGTTTTCGACCATATTCTAAAAGGTGTGCTATACACTATCCCAGACTTACGACCGTTTTTCTGCGGAATGAAACATGAACTTGCCGTTGGTATTTGACATTGCTACAGGTTTAATTTTTATTTATTTAATTCTGAGTTTATTAACATCAGAACTTCAAGAACTTCTTTCCACTGTTCTTCAATGGCGTGCCGATCACCTCAAGAAGTCAATTGAAGTTCTTTTAAACGGCAATAATTCTGACGATCCTTCAGAACAGCAGTTTGCCAATGCGCTTTATAACACTCCTTTACTGCAATCGCTCAACCAAGAAGCCAAAGGCCCGATCGCTAAATTTTTTAGATCGATTACGCAAGGAATTGGTAGAGCCTATCGTAATATAACGAGCACCAGAAACGTTTTCTATGGTCAACAAAGCGGGCCGTCTTACATCCCGTCTGAATCCTTTGCGGCTGCCTTATTGCAAAAGCTTGATCTGGACGCGATCAATCAAAAAATCAGCGAATCCAGTCTCAAAAGTTTTAGTCGAGAAAAAATTGCGTTGCTTCAGGAAATTATTGATGCAATAAGAACTAGCGTCGGAGATGACACCCTGCTTGAGAGTGAATTAACAGTCTTAAAACGAAATCTAACTGATATTTATGATGACTTAATTAATCGTCGGACGACCTTAGCGATCAGCATCGATAACGCAACCAGGCAGCTCATTCAATTCGTTGATAATACATCAACCGCTCTTATGGAGGATGAGCGTTGCCAAAACATCATTCGCCAACGAATTCCGTACTTAAGGCAAGCCATTTTTCTACGCAAGCTAGAGCCAACAATTTCTGAAGTTGTATCGATGGTGTTAGACAACCAACAAAGTGTTCCTCCTCATCTGGCTGACATCATTGAACGAATCAGAAAAGAGAATCCCAATATTCCTCAACACCTCAAACAAAATCTGTTATTGCTATCGCAACAGGCTCAACTTAAAGCGCAAGGGTTAGAAGATGGTGTACGCCAATTAGAGAAAGAAGTTGGTAACTGGTTTGACCGCTCAATGGAACGGGCATCGGGGGTATACAAACGAAATGCCAAAGGAGTCGCGATTCTCATCGGCTTCATTGTTGCGGTTGCAACTAATACAGATACATTTCACATTGTTAATCGTCTTTCTAAAGATACAGTTTTGCGATCAACCATCTCTCAGGCTGCCAATCAAGTTGTGGCTCAAACAAGCCAACCCTCGGGTAGCCTCTCAGGCATCAATCCCACAACGCTGCCGCCGGGAAATGGATCATCCGACTTCGCTCAGCAGATTCCTACTACTACGGAAACTCCAGGCATCACATCCGCTGAAGCGCCCATTCAGCAAGATTTAGAGGACGTTAAAACGGCTGTTAACAATGTCCTAGAAGGGCTTCCGTTGCCGATAGGCTGGAATGCTATCAATATCAACGACCAAACCGCGAAGGAAAAGGGCTGGCCTGTTCCCTATCTGCGACGGATGCTTGGCTGGTTTATCTCAGGGATTGCCCTCTCAATGGGAGCATCCTTCTGGTTTGACCTGTTGGGCAAAGTGATGCGAGTTCGCAATTCAGGCAAAGCCAATGACTCGAATAGTAATACCTGATACGGTTCAACCCACGCGCGACTTGTTGGCGACGCATGGCCCGCCAATCTACGCTATTCAGTCATTCTCATATTGAAACGATGGTAGTTGGGTGCGCCCGACGGGCGCACCCAACTACCATCGGCAGCCTACAAACTCGCCGCAGGCGAGTTTGTAGGCTGCCGATTGACATGGTGAAATC
>DATNPS010000240.1:0-4170 GCA_036703095.1 Crinalium sp.
GAGCAATCTTGCCGCTGCTGGTGAGGGGCCACTGATCAATTGAAAAAAAACGCTGTGGACATTTGTGACGAGCCAGTGAGGTTAACAACCGTTCTTGCAATTCCCGTCGTGTTAAACAAGTAATGCCTGCCCACTGCACGATAGCGCAAATGCGATCGCCCCGATCCGCATCGGGCACTCCAAACACCACAGCAGATTCAACTTCGGGAAGGCTATGTAGAGCCGCTTCCACTTCAGCCGGATAAACCTTTAAACCTCCACTATTGATCATATCCTGCTCGCGTCCAACCAGATACAGGTACCCATTTTCATCTATCCAGCCGCGATCGCCCACGGTCGCCCAACCCTGCACGATGCGATAGCCAACCTGCTCAGATGATGGAGGGTGCACGATTGACAAATCCTCTGAATCGGATGCCTGATTTAGAGGAGAGAGGTAGCCCAGGCTAGTCATCTCGCTTTTGATGCCGATCCAGCCGATCTCACCGACATCGGCCTGACTGTAATCTGATTCACGCCGAATCGACAGCTCTACACCATGAAAGGCTCGGCCAACGGAAGACATCGGTGCGGCTTCACGGCTTGACCAGAGACTAATAAAACTCAGCTCGGTTGCGCCGTAATATTCAAAGCATTGAGCGAATGGAAACAGATGAGGAATCTGTTGATGCAGCCGTTTCTCTAATTTTGCGCCGCCCGAAATAATGGTGCGGACGGTCGATAAGGATAGCGATTGAGATTGAGCTACTTTGGCGATCGCACTTAATAAAATCGGCACTCCCACCAATACGGTAACGGCGTGCAGTTGCAGTTGCGCTACCGCAGTACGGGGATTAAACTTCGGCAACAAATGTAATGTAGCGCCTGTCGCCAAACTTTCGATCGCCGTGTAGAGAAACAAACTGTGAACCAGTGCACCGGGCGCAAATACCTGATCCTCAGCCGTAATGCCAAATTCAGCCTGACTCGCGGCCATGCTCTTAATCCACGAGCGGTGATGACGAATCACGCCTTTGGGTTGCCCTGTCGTTCCCGATGTAAAACAGATATAAAACGGATCAGTGTCTAATGTTTGTACGCCAACCCATTCAGAAGATTGGCGATCGCGCCATTCAAGATAGGAAACGGTGTTCGACTGGACATTGGACAGATCAAAATCTAGCGTGACGGTCGGGATATCGAGCGACAGTGGATGCAGTAATGGCAGGCACGAGGTTTGCGTGATGAGTAGCGCTGGAGGCCACTGCTCTAAAATGCGACAAAGGGTTGCAGATGGCCAGTCCGGATTCAGAATCATGGCCGTTCCACCCGCCATGACGATTCCCAAAAAACTTTCTAAAAACTCAATGTTATTGGTGAGCAGTAGCCCCACTCGTCGCCTGTGCGATGAAACATCAGCCAGTTTGAGCCATACGCCATTAGCAATCTGCTGGCTGGTGCGTAACAACTCGCCATATGTGCGGCGATCGCTCCCCAGCGTTACCGCTAGCTGGTCAGGATGTTGTTGAGCGTATTCTCTAAACCCGTCCGTGATGAGCATGGCGTGTTTCGATCAGCGGATAGGTGCGTTTAACGGCTACGGCAGCCATTGCTGCAATCACGGATTTGATCAAATCACCGGGAATAAAGGCCAGCGATACCGTCAATGCTTTAAGGAGAGACATTTTGGCGGCGATCGCTAACACCGGAACACCTAACAAATACACAACGATGATGCCGCCCGTAATGTTAAACAGCAGTGCTGAACCGACGGATAAGCGATGCCAGAATCGTTCTGTGAGCCAGCCAATCGTGAATGCGGCCAGCGGGAAGCCAATCAGAAACCCTGCTGATGGGCTAACAAAAACTCCCAGTCCTCCCCGTCCACCCGACAGGATGGGCATTCCGATCGCCACCATCAGCAGAAACAGCACCAGCGCTAATCCGCCCCGCTTTGCTCCCAGAATCGACCCGGCCAGCATGACCCCCAATGTCTGTGCGGTGATGGGCACCGGAATAAATGGCAGTGGAATGGGTGGCACTAACCCCAGCACGGCAACGATGGCGGCGAAGAGGGCAGTGTAGACGAGATCGCGATTTGACATAAGGAGCGTTTGATAAAGCGATCTCTTAGCATACTGGATCGTGCTGCCAAAATTAAGGGCGATCGCTTTCGTAATCGCCTTCGTAACAGCGGGCATCTAGCGCGTCGGTCAGGTCGTCGGCCATCTTCAGGGTTTTAATCAGAAGTGGCACCAGTAAGGCCAGCATGTTGCGATCGAGTCCTCTTGCCCACTGCGCTTCTCGGATGGCGTGAGCTTGCTCTAACAGAACGGGGATAAATCGAATGGCGATCGCCAGCATCATGCTAATTTTGGCAGGCTGGATTCCGAAGCGAGCCAATGGCTGTAATGCACGCTCTAAGGTATCAATCATGTCTGACATACGAGTGGTGAATGTCACCAGATTCGCCAGCAGCATGAGCAACAGGATTCGCAGCACAATCACGGCTCCCATCTGCCAGCTTTGCAGTACGCCTTGAAGCAGATACAAACAAATGAGCAATGGCACAATGGGCCGGACTTGTTGCCACATCAGTTTGAATGAGAGGTTGGCCATTCTGATTAGAATCAGGGTGAGTCCCAGTAAACTCAATAATCCTGATAATGGTTGAATGCAGAAGACTCCAATTCCAGCGATCGCTAATGTGATCAGCTTCCAAGAAGCAGGTAAACGATGAATGGGGGAGTGTTGAGGGGAGTAGAGAGACATTTGGGGAGAAGGCCGTTTCGTAGGTTGGGTTGAGCCGTGCGAAACCCAACTGAATTCTGGATTAAAGATGTTGGGTTTCCTACGTCAACCCAACCTACCATCCTGACTCCTGACTCCTGACTCCTGACTCCTAACGTAATCCCGAATCGCGATCGAAGGCACATCGTCCGACACAATTTTGCCGTCTTCAAAGACAATCACGCGATCGAAGTCGGTGAGTAATTCTAGATCGTGAGAAACAACAATAATTGTTTGTGACAACTCGGATAATACTTGCTGAATTAAAAGACGATTGCGTAAATCGAGTAATGTTGTAGGTTCGTCAAACACAATGTATTGCGGCTGCATCACTAAAACGGATGCGATCGCCAATAGCTGTTTTTGACCTCCGCTGAGTAAATGTGCGGAGTGATGGCGAAACTCATTTAGATGATAGCGATGCAATATGTCATCGACTCGTTTTGATATCTCGGAAGGTTGCAATTTCAGGTTTTTCAAGCCAAATGCGATATCTTCTTCAACTGTGGGCAGCACGATTTGATGGTCGGGGTTTTGAAAGACAAAGCCAACCTGACGACGAATTGCTTTAGCGTGAGTTCGAGTGCTCAGTCTGTCTACAAATACCTGTCCTTGAGCCGGAATTAGTAACCCATTCAATAATCGGGCAAAGGTACTTTTTCCAGATCCATTGCTGCCAATGATGCCGATGCGTTTTTCAGTGAGGGAAAGATTGACGTTTTGTAGGACGGGGCGATCGCCAAACCAGTGACTCACCTCACAAATATCAATCATGCGTAAAAGCTAGCTGAGGGGACAAGACATCGGGTGACTTTTAGGATTGTGGATTTAATAAAACCCGAAACTTAATTTTTGAAAGTGCCGCAGAGCGGCACTTTCAAAAATTAAAAGTTGGTTTTAACTTGTTTGCGATCCTTAGACACCCGATGTCTAGGGGCTTAACCTTTGAAAGTTTCCGTGATGCGCTTCATGGCTTCTTCTACATTCTCGCGGCTGTTGAACGCAGATAGGCGGAAATACCCTTCTCCAGATGCACCAAAGCCAGAACCAGGTGTTCCAACCACGTTCACGTTGTGCAGCAATTTGTCAAAGAAATCCCAGCTAGAAAGACCGCTTGGTGTCTTCACCCAAACGTAGGGTGCGTTCACGCCACCATATACCGTCAGTCCGGCAGCGGTTAGCTGTTCCCGAATGATCTTGGCGTTTTCCATATAGAAGCTGATCAGGGCTTGCGTTTGGGCCTGTCCAGCGTCAGAATAGACGGCTTCTGCTCCGCGTTGAACGATGTAGGAGACGCCGTTAAATTTTGTAGATTGGCGGCGGTTCCACAGATTCCAGACATTTACATCTGAACCGTCTGCGGCTTTTGCAGTGAGGGTTTTGGGCACAACCGTGAGGGCG